>CAYPAE010000048.1:0-9889 GCA_964408595.1 uncultured Gemmatimonadaceae bacterium
ACAGCCCGGCGTAGCGCGCGTCCAGGTGGGACTTGAACACCTGCACCCTTCGCCGCGCGATGATCGCCCGCCGCACCCGGCGGATCAGCTCCTCACTCTTGCCGCTGAACATCACGCCGCAGATCACTTCGATCCAACCGGGGTGCTGGCCGTAGTTCATGGAGACTCCAGTCAAGCGGGGCAGCGGGGCGGCGGGGCGGCGGGGCAAGTCGCTACGGTTACCGGAATCCGCCGGTGTGCTGGGCCGCCCCGCGGCCCCGCGGCCCCGCCGCCCCGCCGAAAATGCATTCCAGTTTTCACGACCACCAGCCACCTTGCGGCGCTCTCGTCGGAACGGCGATATTCGTGCCCCTCTTCCCACCAAGGAGCCCCGGTGAACAAGCAGGACGTCGTCGAGGCCGTCGCCAAGCGGCTGGGGGTCACGCGGGCCCGCGCGGGAGAGATCACCGATCTCTTCTTCTCCCAGGGCGGGATCATCGCCTCGGAGCTGAGGCGTGGGGGCAAGGTCGCGATCTCCGGGTTCGGGAGTTTCGAGCTCCGGCCGCGCGCGGCCCGCGAGGGACGGAATCCGAGGACGGGGAAGCTGCTCGCGATCAAGGCCTCGATCGTCCCTGCGTTCCGGGCCGCGAAGGCCTTGAAGGAGCTCGTGAATCGAAAGCGCTGAGCTTACTTCCGCGAGGGCTTGGTGGGTCCGCGGTCCACCCGCGCCGTGATCCGTTTCCGCCGGATGGTGACGCCGTTGAGGGCACTCGCGACCCGCTCCGCCTCCTGCGCCGGCAGCTCCACCAGCGAATAGGCGTCCCTGAGCTCCACCCGCCCGATCTTTCCCCGGTCCACTCTGATGTCCTTCGTCAGCACCGCCACCAGGTCGTTCACCGTGGCGCCGTCCTTCTTGCCGATTCCCACGTAGATCTTGGCGGTGGTCAGGATCTCGGGCACGGGCGGCGCGGCGACCGCGGACGAGGTCCATAGCTCGTACACCGCGGCGGCGACGGCCGAGGGATCGTAGCGCTCGAACAAGGGGGCGAGGGTGAGGAGTGCCGCCTCCGGCCGTTTCTCCTCGATGGCTCGCACGATCGTCGCGCGGCGCACGGCTGCTTCGGAAGTGATCGCGTCCACCAGCCCGGGGAGCCGGAGCGGCCGGCGCGGAGACGCCATCCGCTCCACGTACGGCTCGGTGCCGGGCGGCACCAGCAGGACGACTTCGCCGGCGGAGAGGAGCTGCCGCAGGCGGTCGGATGTCGGCAGGTCGAAGGCGATCACCACCGCCGCCTTTGGCGCGTCGCCGGTGACCACGCTCACCGCGGGGTCGCCGAGCGGCAGCACCCGGGCGATGTCGTCGTGCCGCGAGCGGTCCACCGTCCACACCGCGACCGAGACCGGATCCATGATCTCCATCAGGTCGGCCAGCACCTGGGCGCGGCGCTCCCACGAGACGCCCGCGGTCCGCACCGGTCCGGCCGGCGCCGGCGGCGCCGCTTCCGCGGGTGGCAGGCCGATGGTGAGCGCGCGCCGGGCGTAGCGCTCGACCAGATCGGCGGCCCGGTCGGCGGCGCCGGTGCAGACGATGCGCTGCGCGTCCCTGCTCAGGTCCTGCATCAGCGGCGCGAGGCTCTCGCCGCTCTCCCAGCTCTCCGGCCAGGCGAGGAAGACCGCGCCGATATCCTCGGGCCCGAGCGCCGACCGGCGATGGAGGGCGAGCGCGGTGTCGGGCGACGTGACCACCAGATCCACCTCGGCGGCCTTGAGCCGGCGCATCGCGCGGGCGGTTCCGCGGGCCACCTGGATCCTGAGCCCGTCACCGCCGATGCTGGTGACCAGCACACCCCACTCGCTGAGCTGCGCCTCGGAGCAGAGCAGGAGCCCCCGGGAGCCGGGTCCCAGCCGACTCAGCATCCCGGCGAGGGCGGGTACCGCGTAGGCCGGGGACGGGGGCGCGACTACGACGAGGTTGTGACCCCGCGCCGCTGTCGGCGTGGTCTCGCGCAGCCCGGGATCGTCGGGCCTCCAGCCCATGCGGTCCAGGGCGGCGGCGATGGCGGGAGAGAGATGCAGGTCTTCGAAAGACGTCACTTACACCTCGAGATCGTGGGCTGTTGTCATCCTGAGCGAAGCGAAGGAGCCGGAGCCGGACACCACCCCTTCGCTTCGCTCAGGGTGACACTGCCTGCCTGCCGCGTGCCGCCAGCGCGCGCAACCTAAGACCCCCATCCATCACCGCCAAGCCCGCCGGTTGACTTCCCCGTTCCGGGGGAGAACTTTCTCCCTCACGAGCGACTTTCACCACCTCCGGAACCCCGCATGCCCGATCCCCTTTCGCCGAACGTTCAACACCTCAAGGCCTCCGAGACGGTGGCCATCAGCAACGAAGCCAAGCGACGCAAGGCCGCGGGCGAGGACGTGTACGACCTCGGCGTGGGCGAGCCCGACTTCGATACGCCCGCGCCCGCCGCGCAGGCCGGCATCCAGGCGACCCAGAGGGGCATGACCCGCTACCCGCCGAACGTCGGCATCGCGGAGCTGCGGCGGGGGATCGCGGGGCAGTTGAGCCGGATGTCCGGTGGCCGGCAGGTGGATCCCGATCAGATCGTCGTCAGCTCCGGCAGCAAGCAATCCATCTTCAACGCCTGCTTCACCCTGTTCGGGCCCAAGGACCGGGTGCTGATCCCGGCCCCGGCCTGGGTGTCGTATCCCCAGATCGTGCATCTCTGCCGCGCCGAGCCGGTGCTCGTGCCCGGCGACGTCGAGTGGGGCCTCAAGGTCAGCGCCAAGGACCTCGACCGGCACCACACCAAGAGTACGCGCGGCCTCATCCTCTGCTCGCCCTGCAATCCCACCGGCGCGGTCTACACCCTCGCCGAGCTGCGCTCCATCGCGGAATGGGCCAGAAAGAACCAGGTCTGGATCATCTCCGATGAGATCTACCGACGCATCAACTACGGCCCCGGTCCGGCGCCGTCGCTGCTCGACCTCCCCGAGGAGCTGCTCGAGCGCACCGTCATCATCTACGGCGCGAGCAAGGCCTACGCGATGACCGGCTGGCGCATCGGCGCGGCTCTGGCCCCGCCGCACCTCACCAAGGCCATGGCGGCATTACAGTCGCACACCACCACCGGCGCGAACCATCCGGCCCAGTGGGCGGCGGCGACGGCCTTTACCGACGAGAAGGTGGACGCGGAGGTCAACCGGATGGTGGCCGCCTTCCGACGCCGGCGGGACTACCTGGTGGGCCGGTTCCGCGCCGAGGCCCCCGGCATCGAGTTCGTCGAGCCACACGGCGCCTTCTATTTCTTCTTCCGGGTGGACGGGATCCGGGAGAAGGATCCGGTGACCGGGACGAGCTTCTGCGAGCAGCTGATGAAGCAGGAGGGCGTCGCGCTGGTGCCGGGTGCCGCGTTCGGCGACGACCGCTGGGTCCGGTTGAGCTACGCCGTCTCGGACGCCGAGCTGGCGACGGCGCTCGACCGGATCCTGCGCCTGATCCAGCGTCTGGAATCCGCCCGTGCCGCCTAAGACCACGCGGTCGCACATGGAGGCCGGGGTCGAGCCGCTCGGCGGAAGTCTGCCCGCCATCGCGTGGCGCTGGGATCCGGAGACCGACATCCTCTCCGGCGCCTTCAAGGGCAACCGCAAGTCGGGTGGACTCACCGGAACCGTCGAGCTGACCGACGCCGAGGGGTCGGTGGCCGTGCTGGACGTGAACAACGGGGTGATCTGTGGAATCGACGTGGTGGTCTGGCCCGAGGTCTCCACCCGCTCCGACATCCAGGTGCCCGCGCAGCTCACCGACGGGCGCGTCGTCCTCCCGTCCGGCGGCTCGCGAGCCGCCGTGGCCTCGGTCGAGGTGGACACCAGCCTGTCGGTCGAGACCAACTCGTCGGAGAGCATCTTTCACCTGCGGATCGGGCCGCGCCGGCCGGTCGAGGTCGTGCGCGCCGCCGACAACTTCTATGTCGAAGTGGACCAGCAGGGGGGATTGGCCGGCTTCTGGATGACCAACGTGCCGCCGTTCACCGCGTTTGAAGAGGAGTGACCCCGAAGGCGTTCTTGCAGGTCCACGGCTAGCTTACTCCGCATGCACACCTCGAATCTGGCGGCGCTTCGGCGGCGACTGGCCGTGAGGGGCCTGACGCCGGCGTCCGCCGTTCCTGAATCCAGCGGAGGCCGGTCGGAGGAAGCGTGCATCCGCCCGGCCCGGCTGGTCGAGGATTCCGCACTTCAGTGCCGCCCGGTGGGGACGGCGGAGCGGTGGCCGGATCCGCTCGCGTTCCTCGACGGTGTCCAGCGCATGCACCTCGTCGCGTACGCTGGCGCCGCCCCGATCTACGTCGGTGAGATCGCCGCCGCGGTGCGTGAGCGGCGCGGAGCTCGTCTCAAGACCGTCGCGGAGGATCGCCGCCGGGTGGTGATCGCCCGGCCGCGGGCGCTCGCGGCGGCGGGTGACGCGCTCGAAGGCCTCGCCACGCTGGCCTTGCCGGAGGATGAGCCGCCGCATCCGGTGCGCGATCTCACCTTGGCGTCCCGCGCGCTCGATCGGGCGCGCGGCCAGCTGGAGCTGGATCTGGGCCGCCGCTTCAGGCTCGGCTCGGACAGCTGGCTCCTGGTGGACGGCTCACTGGCCGAGAGCCCTGAGTGGGCCACGGATCCGCGCACGATCGGCGTGTCCAAGAGCCACGCCACGTTGCCGTTCG
Source organism: uncultured Gemmatimonadaceae bacterium (assembly GCA_964408595.1). GTDB lineage: Bacteria > Gemmatimonadota > Gemmatimonadetes > Gemmatimonadales > GWC2-71-9 > CAVVWJ01. Next base: position 4,692 of record CAYPAE010000048.1, read on the forward strand.
AGGATGGCGACCTCGATCGCTACCTCCGCCTTCCACCCGGATACCGCACCTCGATCTTCGCTCCCCAGACCAGAAGTGTTGCCCCGGTGCATGCGTGGGCTCTTCGCCTTTGGGAATGGGAGGCAAAGGATCTCTTCCACGGCCTGGTGCGGATCGAGGTCTCGCCGGCGAACGGGGTTCCCGCCACGGCGGACCTCATCTCCCGCAGGCTTCTGGCCGAGCGCGCGCCCATCAGCACGCCCGATCCTCGTTGGGACCGGCTGCTCTACGGCATCCATTCCGTCGAGCAGTACCTTCGCGCCCGCGCGGGGGCGCTCGCCTGATGGCGCGGGCACTGGCCGCCCTCGCGGGCCGGGAGTTCGACCTGCTCGTCGTGGGTGGCGGGATCACCGGTGCCGCCACCGCCTGGGACGCCGCGCAGCGGGGGCTCTCCGTGGCGCTGCTCGAGCGGGGAGACTTCGGCGGCGCCACCTCGGCCGAGTCGCTGAAGGTCGTGCACGGCGGTGTCCGCTATCTCCAGCACCTCGACCTCGTACGGGTGCGCGAGTCGAGTCGCGAGCGCCGCGCGCTTCTCCGGATGGCGCCGCATCTCGTCCACCCCATGCCCTTCGTCGTGCCGACCTACGGGCACGGAATGCGCGGGCCTGAGATCCTCGCTGTGGCATTCACCATCCTCAACGCTGTCACCGCCGACCGGAACCGCGGCCTGACCGACCCCTCGAGGCGGGTGTCCGCCGCGAGAATCGTCTCCCGTGCCCGCGTCCTGGACTGGTTCCCCGACATCAATAAGGAAGGGCTGACCGGGGCCGGGGTCTTCTACGATGGGCAGATCTTCAACCCTCCCCGGCTGGTCTGGGCCATGGTCCGGACGGCGGCGCGGGCCGGCGCTGCGGTGGCGAACTACTGCGACGTGATCGCCCTCCTCCTTCAAGGGGGGCGGGTCGTCGGCGTGAGCGCGGAGGACCGGCTGGGCGGAGAGAAGTTCGAGGTTCGGGCCCGCACCGTCGTGAACGCCGCGGGCCCCTACGCCGAGGCGCTCCTGGTGCGCTCCGGGGTGCGAGCCGCACGGAGCGTTCCGTTCTCCCGGGACATGGCACTCGTGCTCAAGCGGCAGTTCGTGAACGGCCGGGCGCTCGCGCTCCAGACCCGCTACCGCGACCCGTCCGCCGTGCTGACCCGCGGGGCGCGACATCTCTTCCTCGTCCCCTGGCGCGGTAAGACCCTGGTGGGCGTGAACAGTCTCATCTGGCACGACGAGCCGGACAGCCTGCGCGTCACCGAGGCCGAGGTCGCCGACTTCGTCGCCGAGATCGCCGAGGCCGATCCGAAGCTCGGTCTCACGATGGACGACGTGGCGCTCGTGATGGCGGGGCTCCTTCCGGTCGAGAAGGGCGACGCGAAGGGCGGCGACGTGAGCTTCGGCAAGCGCCCGCTGGTGGTGGACCACGCCGGCACCGACGGCGTGCAGGGACTCGTCTCCGCCATCTCCAACCGCTACACCGTCGCGCGCGGCGCTGCGGAGCGGGCGGTGGATCTGGTCTATCGCAAGCTCGGCCGTGAAGTCCGGCCCTGCCGGACCGAGGTCACCCGGATCCAGGGCGCCGATTTCTTCCGGTTCGACGACCTCGTCCGCGAGGTGGCGGAGGCGCTGCCCGAGGGGATAGACCGCCCCATCGCCGACCGCCTGGCCCGGGATCACGGCTCGGCCTACGGCGAGGTGCTGCGTCTGGCGCGCGAGCGGCCCGAGTGGGGCGTCACCATCGGCGGCACCGACATCCTCCGCGCCGAAGTGGTGCACGCCGCCAGGAGCGAGATGGTCTGCAAGCTGTCCGACGCCGTCTTCGGCCGGACCGGCATCGCTACGGCGGGCGATCCCGGCAGCGCCGAGCTCGAGGAGTCCGCCGATCTTGTCGCCGCTCAGCTGGGATGGGATCCGGCGCGGCGGGAGCGCGAGCTGCGGGAAGTGCGCGAGCGCATTCCCTTCCGCCGCTGTTGAGCGGCCGCCGCTTCCAATGACTGCACCGCTGACTGCACCGCCCATCGGCAGGGTCGTCGCCACCGAGCTCAAGCCCTCGACCCCGCACCAGTTCCATTTCTGGACCGCGCGCGAGTCGCCCATCGGAATCGGCGCGATCGTGCGGGTGCAGGAGGCCGGGCGGACCGTCTATGGCGTCGTCACCGACGGCTTCGCCTATTCCGATCTGGTGACGCCGATGCACGCGGTGCTCGGCGCCGACGGCGACCCCGTCGCCGCCGGCGAAGAGCCGACGGCACGCGCCGAGATCCGGCTCTTCACCGCGGCGGTGCTGCGGCAGATTCCGGAAGAGCCGCTCCAGCCGGTCCCGCTCGGCCCCGTCTGGCTGGCCGACGATGCCGACGTCCTGCTCGCTCTCCGCATGGACACCTACACCGGCGGGGAGCGGCCGAGCGGCGTGCCCGTCGGGCTCTACGCCGCCGGCGGCCTCGAGTCGCCGGTCTACCTCGACTGCGACTTCCTGCTCGGCCCCGAGGCGGCCCACCTCAACATCACCGGCGTCTCCGGTCTCGCCACCAAGACCAGCGCGGTCGAGTTCCTCCTCGCGAGCATCTTCCAGACCTTCCCGCTCCACAAGGGCTCGGTCGCGGCACTGTGCTTCAACGTGAAGGGTCCCGATCTCTGCTTTCTCGACGAGCCCGCGGAGCTGTCCGAGGAGGATCACCGGCTCTACCAGCGGCTGGGACTGCGCGCCGAGCCGTTTCCCGACGTCCACTACTACGCGCCGCTCCGCCCCGACGGGGTGAACCTCAACACGCTCCGGACCAACGAGGCCCTCGCCGCGAACACCGAGCCGCTGATCTGGGGCCTCCGTGAGGTGCTCGACTACGCTGAGGTCGTGCTCAATCGTGACGACGTGGACGCCAAGGCGGACGCGTTCATCGATTTCCTGGCGGAGCGGGTGGTCGGCCGGGAGTACCAGAGCGAGCTGCGCGGCCGGCCGTTTCAGGTGCTGAGCTTCGCCGACCTGGAGGAGTTCTTCCGCGCCATCTTCGACTTCATGGAGGCCACAGGGAGGGGTGGCGAAGTGTGGAGAACCCACCACATCGCCACCATCCGGAAGGTGCGCAACCGGCTCAGCAACATCTCCACCCGCTCGAAGGGGCTCGTCACCGACGATGGCGTCGCCAACGACCTGCCCTGGGGCCAGTTCGCCGACCGCGGCGTGTACGTGGTGGACGTCGCGGGACTCGATCCGCTGGCCCAGGACCTGGTCTTCGCGCGCGTCGTCTCCAAGCTCCGGGAGCATCTCGAGCGCCGGGACCTCGGCGTGGACCATGTCGTGGTCTTCGTAGACGAGCTCAACAAGTACGCCCCCGGTGACGGTCCCGAGACCTACGTGCGGAAGATGCTCCTCGATCTCTCCGAGCGGGGGCGCTACCTCGGCCTCGTCCTCTTCTCGGCGCAGCAGTTCAGGTCCCAGGTGCAGCGGCGGGTCGTGGGCAACGCGGGCACCGCGGTCTATGGCCGGATGGATGCCGACGAGCTGGCGACGCCCGGTTACGCCACGATCTCACCCAGCACCAAGATCAAGCTCGCCACGCTCCCGAAGGGCGAGCTGATGGTGCGCCACCCTCATTTCACCCAGCCGATCTTCGTGAAGTTCCCCCGGCCGCCGGTGCTCGGCGGGCGCGAAGGCATCGAGCGCTATCCCCCATCGGGCGACGTTCCCTTCGCCGAGGCGGTCGCTCGGCGGCTTCGGTCGCTCGACAGGAAGGTCTCCACCGAAGCGGTGTATGCCGCTATTGACGGCCGCCGCGAGGACGATGTCCGCCGGGCCCTCTCGGCAACCCGTCGCGAGCGGCCGGGGGACACCCTCAGTTATTTCGTGGCGTGTCTCGGCAAGCGGGTAGCAGGCGAGGTGGTCCTCCCGCGGCGCGGTATCCCCGCGGTGAAGCGAGGCGACGACGGCTACGGCGCTTGATAAATCCTGATCTCACATGACATTTCCTGTGTGAGACTGGCTCACCTCGCCGACCCCCACCTGGGGATTCGGCAGTACCATCGTCAAACCTCCTCCGGCGTCAACCAGCGCGAGGCGGATGTCGCCCGCGCCTTCCGGCTGGCCGTGGACGGGGTCATCGCGGCGCGCCCGGACGCGGTTGTCGTCGTCGGCGATCTCTTTCATTCCGTCAGACCTACCAACTCGGCGATCGTCTTCGCCTTCAAGCAATTCCAGCGGCTGCGCGAGGCGCTGCCTGAGGCGCCGATCGTCCTCGTCGCCGGCAACCACGACACGCCGCGCTCGGCGGAGACGGGCTCCATTCTCCGTCTCTTCGAAGAGCTTGGCGTGGACGTCGCGGCGGACGAGGCGCGGCGCCTGGAGTATCCCGCGCTCGACCTGTCGGTCCTCGCCGTTCCCCATCAGGCGCTCATCTCGGGAGAGCGTCCGTCGCTACGGCCGGAAGGGACCGCCAGGCATCGGGTCATGGCGTTGCACGGGGAGATCGAAGGCAAGCTCCCCACCGAGCAGCACATCGTCGAGTATGGCGGTGCGCTGGTCGGACTGCGCGAGCTTGGCACCGAGGAGTGGAGCTACGTCGCTCTGGGCGACTATCACGTGCAGCACGAAGTGGCGCCGCACACCTGGTACGCCGGCTCGCTCGAGTACATCGGCCTGAACATCTGGGGTCAGCTCGCCCACGAAGCCGAGCAGGGATTCCGCGGCAAGGGGTGGCTCCTCGTCGATCTCGAACGCGGCACCGTGACCCGGGAGACGGTGCCCGCTTCCCGTCCGGTTATCGACCTCGATCCCGTCCGCGGCGAAGGGCTCGGCGCGGACGCCGTCAACAAGCTGATCGAGGAGCGGCTTCGCTCCATTCCCGGCGGAGTGGCTGACCGCATCGTCCGGCTTCGGGTCTACGACGTGCCGCGTCACGTGGCCCGCGAGCTCGACCACGCGGCGATCCGCGCCTACAAGTCCGAGGCGCTGCATCTCAATCTCGATATCCGCCGTCCCGAGGTGCATCGCACGGTGGGCCTCGGCGCTCCCGGCAGGCGCCAGACGCTTCCCGAGCTGGTTCGGGAATTCCTCAGCAATCGGCCGCTCCCGGCCGAGCTTGACCGGGAGGCTTTCGTGCGCCTCGGCGAGGAGCTGATGGATTCGGTCGAGCGAGACCTGGCCGGCGCCTGATGCAGATCGACCGGATCCACCTACGCAATT
>CAYPAE010000049.1:0-9857 GCA_964408595.1 uncultured Gemmatimonadaceae bacterium
CGGGACCCTCGCGCGGTGGAGCGGAAGAAGCCGGGTCGCCCTGGAGCGCGGAAGCGGTTCCAGTTCAGCAAGCGGTAGCAGGCAGGGCAGCGGGGCGGCGGGGCAGCGGGGCAGCCAAGCACTCCGGACGTCTTCGGCGTCCGGAGCCAACTGCCCCGCGGCCCTGCGGCCCCGCCGCCCCGCTATCACCCACACCGGCGGATTCCGCGCCTGGTGCCCCCGCGGGGGTTGGCGCGGAAGATGAACCCGGTGGACGAATAACCACCCGAATGGAAGGGCGTTGGCACCCGCATGGCACAGCCGCAACTGCAGGACCTGCTCGAAGCCGGAGTCCACTTCGGCCACCAGACCCGACGGTGGAATCCGAAGATGCGCCGGTTCATCTTCGCCGAGCGGTCGGGCATCTACATCATCGATCTCCAGAAGACCCTCCGCCAGATCCAGAAGGCCCAGGAGCTGCTCCGCAGCGTGGTCCTGAAGGGCGAAGGCGTTCTCTTCGTGTGCACCAAGAAGCAGCTCAAGGCCATCGTGCAGCTCGAGGCCCAGGGTGCCGGGGCGTTCTACGTTACCGAGCGGTGGCTCGGCGGCATGCTCACCAACTTCCAGACCCTGAAGAAGCAGATCCGCCGGCTCCGGGAGCTGGAGCAGGGCGCCGCCGACGGCGACTTCGAGAACTACACGAAGAAAGAGAAGCTCCTCTTCGAGCGTGAGCGGGTGAAGCTGAGCCGCAACCTCGAGGGCATCAAGCAGCTCGGCCGCCTGCCGGGCGCGCTCTTCGTGGTGGACGCCAAGAAGGAGAAGATCGCCGTCGCCGAGGCCAACAAGCTGGGGATTCCGGTGGTCGCCATCGTGGACACCAATGCCGATCCCGACGTCATCACCGTGCCGGTTCCCGGCAACGACGACGCGATCCGGTCGGTCTCCCTCATCACGGCGGCGCTCTCCGACGTGATCAAGGAGGCCCGCGCCCAGATGCCGATGCGCGAGGTGACCGAGGACCTCGAGGCCGAGACGTACAGCACTGACGCGGGCTCCGAGGGCGACGCCGATGCCGACCGCGAGCGCCGCCGCCCGCGCCGCAAGCGCCGGCCGAAGCCGGAGGCCATCGCCGCCCGGCTCAAGACCGAGACCGAGGGCGCCCCCGAGGGCGCCCCCGAGGGCGCCCCCGAAGTTCCGGCGCCCGCCGGCGCGGGCGAGGGTGGCGCGTAGGCGCCGCGGACCGGACCCGTGAGAGCCTCCGCCGCTCCTGGCCCGTGCGGGCCGTGAGCGGCGGTCTTACTATTCAGCCCGAGATCGACCAGAGGAAGCCATGGCAAGCGTGACGATTTCCCCGAAAGACGTGAGCGAGCTGCGCGCGCGCACCGGCGCCGGCATGATGGACTGCAAGCGCGCGCTGGAAGAGGCCGGCGGCGACATGGACAAGGCCGCGGAGATTCTCCGGAGGAAGGGGATGGCCAAGGCCGAGAAACGCGCCGGTCGGGTCGCGTCACAGGGGCTGGTGGTGAGCTACATCCACCACAACCAGCAGGTGGGCGTGCTGCTCGAGCTCAACTCCGAGACCGACTTCGTGGCCCGCAACGAAGCCTTCGGCCAATTGGCCCGGGACATCGCGCTCCACGTGGCCTCCGCCGATCCGATCGGGGTGAACCCGGAGGACATCCCGGCGGAGCTGCTCGAGCGGGAGCGCCGGATCGCGGAGGAGCAGGTCGCGGCCGAGGGCAAGCCGGAGAACATCCGGGCCAAGATCGTGGACGGCAAGCTGAAGAAGTTCGTGGCGGAGCGCACGCTGCTGGAGCAGCCCTACGTCCGCAACGACAAGATCACCGTCGGGGAGCTGATCAAGGAGGCGTCCGGCAAGCTGGGCGAGGCCATCTCGGTCCGCCGCTTCGCCCGGTTCCAGATCGGGGTCGCCTGATGGCCCTGGCCTACACCCGCGCCCTGCTCAAGCTGTCGGGCGAGGCACTGGCCGGGGAGCGGGGAAGTGGCCTCGATTTTCACGCCGTCGAGGCCTTCGCGGCGGAGATCAAGGCGGTGCACGCCCTCGGCGTGCACCTCTCACTCGTTGTGGGCGGCGGCAACATCATCCGCGGCGCCACCGCCAGCCGGGAAGGGCTCGACCGGGTCTCGGCGGACTACATGGGGATGCTCGCCACCGTGATCAACGCCCTGGCGCTCCAGGACGTGCTCGAGAAAATCGGAGTGGACACCCGGGTAATGACCGCGGTCCGGATGGAGTCGGTGGCCGAGCCCTACATCCGGCGCCGGGCGATCCGCCATCTGGAGAAGGGGCGGCTGGTTATCTTCGCCGCTGGAACGGGCAACCCGTTCTTCTCCACCGACACCGCCGGCGTGCTCCGGGCCCTCGAGATCGAGGCGCAGGTGATCCTCAAGGCGACCAGCGTGGACGGCATCTACACCGGCGATCCGAAGAAGGATCCCAAGGCCACGTTCATCCGCGAGCTCACCTATCAGGAAGCGATCGTCAAGAACTACGCCGTCATGGACGCGAACGCGTTCGGGCTCTGCAAGGCCAACCAGCTTCCCATCGTGGTCTTCAACATCAACCGTCCCGGCGCCATCAGGCGGGTGCTCGAAGGCGACCCGGACATCGGGACCATCGTCCGATGAGCACCATACCCGAATTGATCAAGCACGCCCGGGAGCAGATGCACAAGGCGGTCGAGAGCACCAAGCGCGAGTTCAGCAGCATCCGGAGCAACAAGGCCAGTCCCTCCCTGCTCGACCTGGTGCGGGTCGAGGCCTACGGCAACAGCGTACCGCTTAATCAGGTGGCGATGGTCGCCGCGCCCGAGCCCCGGCTCCTGACCGTCCAGCCGTTCGACAAGTCGCTGAGCCAGGCGGTGGAGAAGGCGGTCCGGGACGCGGGTCTCGGCCTCAATCCGGCCACGCAGGGCAACCTGATCCGGGTACCGCTGCCGGTGCTCTCGGAGGAGCGGCGGAAGGAACTGGTGAAGGTGATCCACAAGCTCGCGGAGGAAGGGCGGATCGCCGTGCGCCACGCCCGCACCGACGCCCTCTCGCGGGTGAAGAAGCTGGAGCACGTTTCCGGCGACGACAAGACTCGCGCGGAGAAGGACGTCCAGAAGCTCACCGACGACCATATCAAGCAGATCGACGGCCTCATCCACGCCAAAGAGGCCGAGATCATGGAAGTCTGACGGATGAGCGACGACCTGCTCCAGCGCGTGCGGGTCCACGGCGTGGTCCCCGCCCACATCGCGATCATCATGGACGGCAACGGCCGCTGGGCCGCGGGCCGGGCGCTGCCCCGACCGCTGGGGCATCACGCCGGCATGGGCTCCGTCCGCGACGTGGTCGAGGGGTGTCTCCAGGCCGGCGTCTCGGTCCTCACGCTGTTCGCCTTCAGCCAGGAGAACTGGCAGCGGCCGGCGGGCGAGATCGAGGCGCTCATGAGCCTCCTGGAGGAGTACATCGCCCGCGAGGTGAGCGACCTGCGCGCGCAGGGCGTCGCCGTCCGGATCCTGGGGGACGTGGACCGGCTGACCGCCGGCGCGCGGCGCGCCGTGGACCGCATCGTGGCGGAGACCGGCGGCGGCGGCAGGCTGGCGCTCAACCTCTGCATCTCCTACGGCTCGCGCGCCGAGATCGTGCGGGCGGCGCGGCTCCTCGCCGAGGACGCCGCGGCGGGCCGCATCGACCCCGCCGAGATCGACGAGGCCGCGGTCGGTCGCCGACTCTACACCGCCGACTGGCCCGATCCCGATCTCCTCATCCGCACCTCCGGCGAGATGCGGATCTCCAACTTCCTGCTCTGGCAGGTGGCCTACGCCGAGCTGTACGTCACGCCGGTGCTCTGGCCCGACTTCACCCGGCGCCACCTCTTCGAGGCCATCCTGGAGTTCCAGCGGCGCGACCGACGGTTCGGGCGCGTCCCGGCCTGATGGCTTCCGAGCTGATCAGGCGGATCGGGTTCGCGGTCGTCGCGATCCCGCTTGCGCTGCTGGTCGTCTGGTATGGCGGGCTCCCGCTCGCGGCGCTGCTCGCCGTGGCCGGGGCGCTGGGTACCGGCGAACTCTTCGGTCTGGCGGAGCGCGGCGGAACGCATCCGGCGCGAGCCCTGGGCATGGCTACCGCGGCGGCTATCCCGCTCGTCACCTACCTCGCCCTGTCCCGCCCTTCGTTCGGCTCCGCGGTCGCGGAGGGGGGACTCTACGTCGCGGCGCTCTGGCTGCTCCTGCTCCTGATCTGGGCGCTGGCCGCCCGCTCGCCCGCCGGCCGGCCGCTGGAGGCGGTGTCGGTGACGCTTCTCGGCGTGGGGTACATCGGCGGGCTGCCGGCCTTCCTCCTCCTCATCCGCCACGGCCAGCTGCCGTTGCAGAGCTGGGCGGGGGCCTGGCTGGTCTTTTTCCCCCTGGTCGTCACCTGGGTCTGCGATACCGCGGCGATGTTCGCCGGCCGTACCTTCGGGGGACCGAAGCTGGCGCCGACCGTGAGCCCCGGGAAGACCAGGATCGGCACGGTCGCCGGTGTGATCGGAGCCTTGGCGGTCGCCCCGCTGTTCTCGGCCTGGATCTTTCCGCGGGTCGGGGTTGAGCTAGGCCTGTGGCAGGCGGTGGCGGTGGCCGGCGTCCTCTCCGTGGTGGGGCAGGTGGGCGACCTCGCCGAGTCGCTCTTCAAGCGCGAGGCGGGGGTCAAGGACTCGAGCCGTCTGATCCCGGGACACGGGGGCGTCCTCGACCGGCTCGACTCGCTTTATTTCGTGGTGCCGGTGACCGCGGCAATGTACCGGTTCTTCGGGGTGATCTAGTGAGCGACGGTGGCGGGCGACGAGGCGTGGCCGTGCTGGGCTCGACCGGATCGGTCGGCCGAAGCACGCTCGACGTGCTGCGGCGCCAACGCGATCACTTCGCGGTGGTGGCCCTCACTTGCGGCCGGAACCGGGAGGAGTTCGAGCGGCAGGTGGCGGAGTGGCGGCCCGCGTTCGCGGGGCTCGCCGTCCCCGGCGCCGACGACCGCTGGCCCTGCGGGCCCGAGGTGCTGGTGGAGGCGGCCACCCGGCCGGACGTAGACATCGTGGTCAACGCGGTGGTCGGCGCGGCGGGCCTGGACGCCACCCTCGCCGCGCTGCATGCGGGGAAGCGGGTGGCGCTGGCGAACAAGGAAAGCCTGGTGATGGCCGGCGACCTCGTCGTGAAGGCGGCCTGCGCCGGCGGCGGCGAGATCGTGCCGGTGGACTCGGAGCACAGCGCGGTCCTCCAGTGCGTGGCCGGAAGGGACGCGGGGCTCGGCCGCCTGATCCTCACCTGCTCCGGCGGACCGTTCCGGGAATGGCCGCACGAACGGATCCGGGAGGCGACCGTGGAGGAAGCACTCCGCCACCCCACGTGGCGGATGGGACAGAAGATCACCGTGGACAGCGCCACTCTGGCGAACAAGGCGCTCGAGGTGATCGAAGCCCACTACCTCTTCCGGCTGTCATACGATGCGCTGGAGGTCGTGGTCCATCCCCAGAGCATCATCCACGCCTTCGTGGAGTTCTGCGACGGCAGCGTGATCGCGCAGCTGGGCTTTCCGTCAATGGAGCTGCCGATCCTCTACGCGCTGACCCATCCGGGGCGCCTGCCCGACACCGGGGTTCGCCGGCTGGATCCGGTCGCGGCCGGCCCGCTTACGTTCGAGCCGGTGCGGCGAGACGTGTTCCGGGCGCTCGACGCCGGGATGGCGGCGGGGCGGGCGGCCGGCACCGCGCCGGCCGTGTTCAACGCGGCCAACGAGGTGGCGGTGGCGGCCTTCCTGGACGGCGTGATACCGTTCGGCCGAATCAGTGAGATCATCGAGCGGGTGCTCGAGGCGCACGCACCCGCGCCAGCGACCGCGGTGGAGGCGGTTCGCGAAGCCGACCGATGGGCGCGCGCGCGCGCCCGCGAGCTCGTGAGGACACCGTGCTGACGACCATTCTCGCCCTCATCATCGTCCTGGGTGTGCTGATCTTCATTCACGAGGCGGGCCACTTCCTGGCCGCCAAGTGGGCCGGGATCTACGTGCACCGCTTCTCACTCGGACTCGGCTCCCCGATTCCCTGGCTCACCTTCCGCCGTGGCGAGACCGAGTACTCGATCTCCTGGCTCCCCCTCGGCGGCTACGTGAAGATGGCGAGCCGCGAGGAGGAGGTGACCAGCTCGGCGCTCGAGGGCGGGCATGCCGACGCGGCGGTGCCGGCCGACCGGGTGTTCGAGGCGCAGCCGGTGTGGAAGCGCATGATCGTCATCCTCGCGGGCGTGACGATGAACGGGCTGTTCGCCTGGCTGGCGTTCTCCTTCCTGGCGGCCAAGAACGGCCGGCAAATAGACCCCGCGACGACCGTGGGGCGGGCGATCGAGGAGATGGTCCCCCCCGGCGCTGAGGCGCTGCGCAAGATTCCGGTCGGCTCCCGGATCACCAGCATCAACGGTCGGCCGGTCGCGTCGTGGAACGAGGTGACCGACGGCATCGCGAACTCGCCGGAGCCGGAAATACGCATCCAGCTGGAAAGCGGTGAGACGGTCGTGCTGCCGATTCATCAGGACGCCCTGGAGCAGCGGCTCAAGGCCTCCCAGGCGCTGCAGCCATTCCGACCAGCGGTCATCGGTCAGGTGCTGCCGGGCAAACCCGCGGAGCGCGCGGGGCTCCAGCCGGGCGATACCATCGTAGCGGTGAACGCGCGGCCGATCGGGCAATGGTACGACGTGCTCGAGGCGCTGCAAGAGAACGGGGGCAAGCCGATCTCGATGGAAGTGGCGGGCCCCACCGGGCGGCGTACGCTCGACATCCGTCCCGAGGTGGAGACGATCGACGGCTTCGACGGCAAGCCGCGCCAGGTGGGCCGAATCGGCATCTCGGTCAAGCTCGACTTCCGCTCGGAGCCCCTGGGGCTCGGCGCGGCCCTGGTGGAGGGATGGAACGCGACGGTGAGCGCGTCGACCCAGATCGTGCGGACCGTCCGCGGCCTCTTCAGCGGCCGGATCTCCCGGCGCGAGGTGGGCGGGCCGATCATGATCGGCCAGCTCGCCGGCGAGAGCGCGCGGATGGGTCTCGACCCGTTCCTCGCCTTCATGGGGCTGATTTCGATCAACCTGGCGATCCTCAACCTGCTGCCGGTCCCGGTGCTGGACGGAGGTCAGCTCCTGTTCCTGCTCGCCGAGGCGGTGATCCGGCGTCCCCTGCCGCTCAAGCTGCGCGAGCGGCTCACCGCGATGGGAATGGTGTTGATCGTGCTGCTGATGGGGCTCGCGTTCTCCAACGACATCCGGCGACTCTTTGGCGGGTAAGCGGGGCAGCGGGGGCGGCGGGGCAGCCCGCTCCGTTCACCGTGACCCGCCGGTGTGCTTGGCTGCCCTGCTGCCCCGCCGCCCAGCTGCCCCGCCGCGAACCCTTGCCTCTCGCCCCAAACCCCGGTTATTCTTCACGGCTACAACGGATTACGGCGCGCGGAAATTCTTAAGGACGGCTGCATGAGCTTCGACAAGCAGGGGGCGATGGCCAAGCACCAGGCCCACGGCACCGACACCGGGTCTACCAAGGTGCAAGTCGCCCTTCTCACCGAGCGGATCAACTCCCTCACCGACCATTTCCGGACCCACCCCAAGGACCATCACGGCCGGCGGGGTCTCCTGAAGATGGTCGGCACCCGTCGCCGGCTGCTGACCTATCTCAAGCGGAGCGACCTTCAGACCTACCGGGCGCTGATCGAGCAGCTTGGTCTCCGTCACTAAACACCGCGCACCTCAGGGGGCGTCCCGATCCGAAGCATCGGGACGCCCTCTCTGTATTGATGTGTCCGAGCAGCAAAGAAACCAGAGTAAACAAGAGAGAGAGAAGGCAGTGACAGTACAACGGATCGAAACCCAGTTCGCCGGACGACCGCTCTACCTGGAGACCGGCCGCATGGCCAAGCAGGCCGCCGGCTCCGCAGTGGTCCGGTTCGGCGACACGATGGTGCTGGCCGCGGTGACCGTATCCTCCAACGTCTCGACCCTCCCGTTCTTTCCCCTCACCGTCGAGTATCGCGAGAAGACCTACGCGGCGGGGAAGATTCCCGGCGGGTTCCTGAAGCGGGAAGGGCGCCCCTCCGACAAGGAAATCCTGGCGAGCCGGCTGATCGATCGCTCGATCCGCCCGCTCTTCCCCGAGGGATTCAAGAACGAAGTCCAGGTGTTCGTCACCGTGCTGTCGGCCGATCAGGAGAACGACGCCGATATCCTCGGCGTGGTCGCGGCCTCCGCCGCGCTCAGCCTTTCGCCGGTCCCGTGGAACGGCCCGCTCGGCGGGGTGCGGGTGGGGCGGGTCGAGGGAAACTGGATTCTCAATCCCACCTTCCAGCAGCTCGAGTTCTCCACCATCGATCTGGTCGTCAGCGGCTCGGCCGACTCGACGGTGATGGTCGAGGGCGGGTCGCTCGAGGTGTCCGAGGCCGAGATCCTCGAGGCGCTCAAAGTGGCGCAGAAGGGGATCAAGGACGTGATCGGGCTCGAGCGCCAGCTCATGGACAAGGCCGGCGCCGCGCCGAAGATGGCCTGGACCAAGGCGGAGGTCGACTCCGAGCTCCAGGGCCGGGCAGGGGACGCGGCGGAGACGGCGATGGGCCAGGCGATCAACGCCAAGGACAAGGCCTCGCGCTCCGCCGGGGTGAAGACGGTGAAGGAGCAGGCGCTGGCGGCACTCCTCGCCGACTATCCCGAGCGCAGCCGGGAGATCTCCGGCCATCTCGAGGACATCGAGTATCGGGTGATGCGGAAACAGGTGCTCGACAAGGGCGAGCGGGTGGATGGTCGCGATCTCGACACCATCCGGCCGATCTCGATCGAGGCCGGCGTCCTGCCGCGCACCCACGGCTCGGCGCTCTTCACCCGGGGCCAGACCCAGGCGCTGGTTTCCGTCACCCTCGGCACCACCGACGACGAGCAGCGGATCGACAGCATCGACGTGGCCGGCGAGACCAGCAAGTCGTTCATGCTGCACTACAACTTCCCGCCGTACTCCACCGGCGAGGTGAAGATGATCCGCGGCACCAGCCGCCGCGAGATCGGCCACGGGGCCCTGGCCGAGCGGGCGCTGCAGCCGCTGCTCCCGCATTACGAGGACTTCCCCTACACGCTCCGGGTAGTCTCCGAGGTGCTGGAGTCGAACGGATCGTCGTCCATGGCCACGGTCTGCGGCGGCTCGCTCGCGCTGATGGACGCCGGCGTGCCGATGAAGGCCCCGTGCGCCGGCGTGGCGATGGGCCTGATCAAGGAGGGCGAGAAGGTCGCCATTCTCACCGACATCCTCGGCTCCGAGGACCACCTCGGCGACATGGACTTCAAGGTCGCGGGCACCGAGAAGGGGATCACCTCGATCCAGATGGACATCAAGATCGAGGGCCTCGACCTCAAGATCATGGAGCAGGCGCTGGAGAAGGCGCGCCGCGGTCGGCTGCACATCCTGAAGGAGATGGCCAAGGCCCTGCCGGGCCCGCGCACCGAGCTGTCGCAGTACGCGCCGCGCATCTTCACCATGCAGATCAAGCCGGACAAGATCGGCGACGTCATCGGCCCCAAGGGGAAGACCATCCGCGGGATCCAGGACGCCACCGGCGCCAAGATCAGCATCGAGGACAGCGGAGTCATCACCATCTCGGCGGTCGGCGGCGAGGCGGGGGAGAAGGCCCGCGCGATGATCGCCGCGATCACCACCGAGCCGGAAGTCGGCCGCACTTACGAGGGACCGGTCAAGAGCACGACCGCGTTCGGGGCGTTCGTCGAGATCCTGCCCGGGGTGGAAGGGCTGCTCCACATCAGCGAGCTCCAGCACGGCCGCACCGAGAAGACCGAGGACGTGGTCAAGAAGGGCGACATCGT
>CAYPAE010000050.1:0-9613 GCA_964408595.1 uncultured Gemmatimonadaceae bacterium
CCTCCCATCGAGCGCCGCCGGCCGCGCATCACGATGGAGGACTACGCGGCGCGGCACTCGATCGAGCACACGCTCGACCGGAAGGCCGAGCTGCGTCGCCTGGCGCCGACTCGGCCGGAGGCCGCCGCCCGCTATCACCAGCTCCTCACCTACGAGCTGGCGGGGCTGCGGGAGGTGGTGACCACGCTCCAGACCACCACCGGCGGACGCGACCTGCACGAGTGCCTGGCCGAGAACAGGGCGGAGATCGAGCGGCTGGAGATCGAAGTCGCCTGGTGCGCGAGATTGCTCCCTCCCGACTCCGATCCGCTGCCCACGTGAGGCGGGAGCTCGTCCTGCTGGTGGCGGCGGGTACTTCCTCTTCCGTCTCGACGCCGCCGGCGATCCCGCCAAGATCGGCTACACCGTCGCCTGGACCATCGTCACCCTGCTCGTGGTCCTGCGCCCTCACCCGCATCCGATCCCTGAGGCACCGCGGCGGCTCGCGCGGCGTCCGGGTGATGGGCGTCACGCGTGGGGTCCCTCCAAGGGGGTAGTGGCGCGCAACCGACCGCTTTACGTTGGGTTCCATGGAACCGAGACGTGCGGTCGAAGGCGATCCGGACCGTACGCTACCCCACCTGGTCGTGAGTGGCATCGCGCCGGCGGTCCATGGCGGACGGTACGCCGTGAAGCGCCTGGTGGGCGATCAGCTGCGGATCGGTGCCGACATATTCACCGACGGACACGACATCCTCGCGGCCCGGGTGCTCTACCGGACGCCGGGCGAGCGGCGGCCGATGTCCCTCCCGATGACCTACTCCTTCGAGGATGACCGCTGGTACGCCACGCTCCCGCTCGACAAGGCGGGAGAGTGGCGGTTCACGGTCGAGGGGTGGATCGACCGCTTCGCCACCTGGCGGAGCGAGCTGGAGAAGAAGGTAGGCGCGGGGCTGGACGTCGCCTCCGAGCTGCTGGAAGGCGCCGACCAGGTTCGTGAGGCCGAGCCGCACGCGCGCGGCGCCGACCACGACGGGCTCGCCCGCTACGCCGCGGTACTGAGTGACCCCGCGGCCGACCGCGGCGCCCGCGTAGCGGCCGGGCTCTCTTCCGAGCTCCAGGGCCTCATGGGGGCGTACGGCCAGCCCTACGGTCTCACCCGGGCCGACGGTGAGTACCCGGTCCGCGCCGATCGCCGCGAGGCTGGATTCGCCGCGTGGTACGAGTTCTTCCCCCGGTCCACCACCTCCGATCCCAGGCGGCACGGCACCTTCCGCGACGCCGAGCGGGCCTTGCCCCGCATTGCCGCCCTCGGCTTCGATGTCGTCTACCTCCCGCCGATTCATCCGATCGGGCACACGCATCGAAAGGGTCCCAACAACGCTCTCGTGGCGGGGAAAGGCGATCCCGGAAGCCCCTGGGCGATCGGCAACGAGCACGGCGGCCACACGGCGGTGAATCCCGAGCTGGGCACACTGAAGGACTTCCGGCGATTCGTGGAGGCGGCCCGCTCGCTCGGCATGGAGGTGGCGCTCGACTACGCGCTCCAGTGCTCTCCCGACCACCCCTGGGTGCGGGAGCATCCCGACTGGTTCTTCATCCGGCCCGACGGCACGATCAAGTACGCCGAGAACCCGCCCAAGAAGTACGAGGACATCTATCCCATCAACTTCTGGTGCGACCAGCGGGAGGCGCTGTGGGACGCCTGCCGCGACATCTTCCTGTTCTGGATCGCGCAGGGGGTACGCACCTTCCGGGTGGACAACCCCCACACCAAGCCGTTCGTCTTCTGGGAGTGGGTGATCGGGGAAGTGCAGCGGGAGCATCCCGACACGGTCTTCCTGTCCGAGGCGTTCACCCGGCCCAAGCGGATGCAGACTCTCGCGCAGCTCGGCTTCAGCCAGTCGTACACCTACTTCACCTGGCGCAATACCGCGGTGGAGCTGGCCGAGTACCTGACGGAGCTCACCGCGCCGGACATGGCGGACTACTTCCGCGGGAACTTCTTCGCCAACACGCCGGACATCCTGCACCAGTACCTCCAGCAGGGCGGCCGGCCGGCCTTCCGCACCCGCCTCCTCCTCGCCGGCACCCTGTCGCCGCTCTACGGGATCTACAGCGGCTTCGAGCTGAGCGAGAACGTGCCGCTGCGGGAAGGCAGCGAGGAGTATCTCGATTCCGAGAAGTATCAGGTCCGGGTGCGCGACTGGAGCGCCCCCGGCAGCCTCGACCCTGACATCGCCCGGCTCAACCAGATCCGCCGGAGCGAGCCGGCCCTGCAGAGCCTCACCAACCTCAGCTTCCACGAAAGCGGCCACCCGGAGGTGCTCGTCTATCTCAAGGGCGCCTGGGGCCGGGACCTGCTCTGCGCCGTCTCGCTGAGTCCGCGCGAGCCGGTCGAGGCCGAGCTGGCGGTGCCGCTCGAGCGGCTCGGCATCGGCGCGGACGCGAGCTACGAGGTGGAGGACCTCCTCACCGGCGAGCGGCTCCAGTGGCAGGGGGCCCGGCAGAGCGTGCGGTTCGATCCCGCCGAGCGGGCGGGCTTCATCTGGCGGGTGGTGCATGACGGGCGGGGCGAGGGGTGAGCGACGATACCGGCTGGTACCGCGACGCGGTCATCTATCAGCTGCACATCAGGGCGTTCCGGGACAGCGACGCGGACGGGATCGGCGACTTCGCCGGGTTGACCGAAAAACTCGACTACCTGAAGGACCTGGGCGTGACCGCGGTGTGGCTGTTGCCGTTCTATCCCAGTCCACTCCGTGACGACGGCTACGACATCGCCGACTACAACGACGTGAATCCCTCGTACGGCACGCTGCAGGACTTCAAGGTCTTCCTGCGCGAGGCCCACCGGCGCGACCTCAAGGTCATCACCGAGCTGGTGATCAACCACACCTCGGACCAGCATCCCTGGTTTCAGCGCGCGCGGCGGGCACGGCCAGGCTCCCGGGCCCGCGATTTCTACGTCTGGAGCCCCACCGCCGACCGCTACACCGACGCGCGGATCATCTTCAAAGACTTCGAGCGGTCCAACTGGACCTGGGACGCACAGGCCGGCGCCTACTATTGGCACCGTTTCTACTCGCACCAGCCCGATCTCAACTTCGACAACCCCACGGTCCAGAAGGCGACCTTTGCCGCGCTCGACTTCTGGCTCAGGATGGGGGTGGACGGGCTCCGCCTCGACGCGGTGCCGTACCTCTACGAGCGTGAGGGCACCAGCTGCGAGAACCTCCCCGAGACCCACGCGTTCCTGAGGGAGCTGCGTCGCCGGCTGGACGCCAAATACCAGAACCGGATGCTGCTCGCCGAGGCCAACCAGTGGCCCGAGGATGCGGTCGCCTACTTCGGCAGCGGCGACGAATGCCACATGGCGTTCCACTTCCCGGTCATGCCCCGCCTCTTCATGGCGGTCCAGATGGAGGACCGGTTCCCCATCGTGGACATTCTCCAGCAGACGCCGGCGATTCCGGAAACCTCCCAGTGGGCGATCTTCCTCCGGAATCACGACGAGCTGACGCTGGAGATGGTGACCGACGAGGATCGGGACTACATGTACCGGGTCTACGCCAGCGATCCCCAGGCGCGCATCAACCTCGGCATCCGCCGCCGGCTCGCGCCGCTGATGGGCAACGACCGGCGCCGCATCGAGCTGATGAACGCGCTGCTCTTCTCGCTGCCGGGCACGCCGGTGGTGTACTACGGCGACGAGATCGGGATGGGCGACAACATCTACCTCGGCGACCGGAACGGCGTCAGGACGCCGATGCAGTGGAGCCCGGACCGGAACGCCGGATTCTCCCAGGCCAACCCGCAGAAGCTGTATTCCCCGGTCATCATCGACCCGGAGTACCACTACGAGGCGTTCAACGTCGATGCGCAGCAGAACAACCCCCACTCGCTGCTCTGGTGGACCAAGCACATCATCGGGCTGCGGCGGCAGTACCGCGCGTTCGGCCGGGGAACGCTGCGCTTCCTCTTTCCGGACAACGCCCGCGTGCTCGCGTTCGTCCGGGAGTACGCGGACGAGCGGATCCTGGTGGTCGCCAACCTGTCGCGCTACGCCCAGGCGGTGGAGCTCGATCTGGCGGACCTGCAGGGCGTCACGCCGGTCGAGATGTTCGGCCGCACCCCATTCCCGCGGATCGGGGCCACGCCGTACCTGGTCACGCTGAGTCCTTACGCCTTCTACTGGTTCCTGCTCCCGACCGGCACCGCCGGATCGCGGAGGGACACCCGGGAGATCAAGGTGCCGGCGGTGACTTTCACCGGCGGCTGGGAGGAGCTGGTCCGGGGCGACGAGCGGGAGGTGCTGGAGCGGGTGCTGCCGGGCTACCTGCGGGGTAGCCGGTGGTTCCGCGGGAAGGCGAGGCAGATCACGTCCGCCGGGGTGGTGCGGGCGATTCCGGTGCCGGTCAATGATCGCGACGTGCTGGTCGCGCTGGTGGAGGTGCGTTACCTCGACGCCGATCCCGAGCAGTACGTGCTCCCGCTGGCCTATGCCGACGGCGACCGCGCCCGCGAGCTGGCGGTGGCCTCGCCTGACTCGATCATCCTCTCGCGCGAGGGCGGGGGCGTGCTCTACGACGCCATGGCCGACGAGGGGCTGGTGAACGCGCTGGTGGAGGGGATGGGGCGGAAGAAGCACTGGCGCGCCGGGCGGGGCGAGATGGTGGGGAGCCGCACCCGGGCCTTCACCGAGCTTCGGGGCGGGGACGAGTCGCTCCGCACCGGGGTGCTGCGCGGTGAACAGACCAACACCTCGGTCAATCTCGGCGACCGCCTGCTGTTCAAGCTGTTCCGCAAGGCGGAGCCGGGGCTCAATCCGGACCTGGAGCTGGGCCGGTATCTCACCGACGACACCGATTTCCGTAGGGTCCCGATGCTCGCCGGCGGGCTCGAGCTTCGCACCCGGCACAGCGAGCCGGTCACGCTCGGCGTGCTGCACCAGTTCGTGCCGAGCGAGGGGGATGCCTGGACCTTCTCGCTCAACGCCCTCAGCCGGTTCTTCGAGCGCGCGCTGGTTTCATCGGTGCAGCCGAGCGTGGCGGAGCGGACTGCCGCCTCGGTCCTCGAGCTCGCGACGCTGGACCCCCCGGCGATCCTGGAGGAGGCCGCGGGCGGCTACATGACTCAGGCGCGCCTGCTGGGACGGCGCACCGCGGAGCTCCACCTCGCCCTCGCCGGCGACCGGGAGAATCCGGCGTTCGCCCCAGAGGCGTTCACCGGGCTCTACCGCCGCTCGATCTACCAGTCGCTCCGCTCCAACGCGCGTACGACCTTCGACCTCCTCCGGCGGCGTCTCTCCATCCTGCCCGAATCGGTGCGGGACGAGGCCCGCGCCGTCCTCGCGCTGGAGGACCGGCTGCTGCGGCAGGCGCGGGCGGTCATCGACCGGAAGATCGCGATGGCGCGGTTCAGGATCCACGGCGATTACCACCTCGGCCAGGTGCTCTACACCGGGAAGGACTTCGTCATCGTGGACCTGGAGGGCGAGCCCAGCCGGAGCCTGAGCGAGCGGCGCTTCAAGCGCTCGCCGCTGCGTGACCTGGCCGGGATGATCCGCTCCTTCGAGTACGTGACGGCGTATGCGGTGCGGCACGGACCGATGCGGACCGAGGACGTGCCGGCGTTGCTCCCCTGGGCCCAGCTCTGGCGGCGATGGGCGTCGGCCAGCTTCCTGCGCGGCTACTTCGACGTCGCGGGCGACGCCTCGTTTCTTCCGAAGGGATCGGAGTCCTTCGGCGCGATGCTCGATTTCTACCTGCTCGACAAGGCGATCTACGAGCTGCGCTACGAGCTGAACAACCGTCCGGACTGGGTGAGCATTCCGCTCGAGGGGATCCGGCGCCGTCTCGAGGCCGAGACCGATCGGCCGGCCGGGGTGGCCCGGTGAGCCGGGCAGCGGCCCGCTCGCCCGCTGCGGCGGATCCGGCCGAGCTGGCGAAGCTCGCAGCCGGCAAGCACTCCGATCCGCACCGGATTCTCGGGGCTCATCCGGTGAAGGGTGGCGCCGTCGTGCGCGCCTACCATCCCGACGCGGCCTCGGCGGAGTGCGTCGTCGAGGGAGGGCCCGACGCCCCGATGACGTCGCTCGACGTGCCGGGCATGTTCGGCGCGTTCCTCCAGGGGCGATCGCTGCCGCTTCGCTATCGGCTCCGGTTCCGGTTCCCCGGGGGCGGCGTCTGGGAGCAGGACGACGCCTATCGCTTCCTGCCGTCCCTGGGCGAGATGGACATCTATCTGATCTCCGAGGGCACCCACCGCCGCCTCTGGCAGGGCCTCGGCGCGCATCCCCGCCAGCTCGACGGAGTGGACGGGGTGGCGTTCGCCGTGTGGGCGCCCAACGCGCAAGGGGTGAGCGTGCTGGGCGACTTCTCCCGCTGGGACGACCGGCGGTTGCCGATGCGCCGGCTGGGCGCGTCCGGCGTCTACGAGCTCTTCGTGCCGGGCGTGTCGGCGGGTGCGCTCTACAAGTACCGCATCATCGGCCCCCGGGGTGAGCTCCGCGTCAAGGCCGATCCCTTCGCGCAGGCGATGGAGCTGCCGCCGGGCACCGCGTCGCGGGTCGCGGCTTCCTCCTACCAGTGGGGCGACGCCGAGTGGATGGCCGGCCGGCGGGAGCGCGACCCGCGGCGGTCACCCGTGGCGGTGTACGAGGTCCACCTCGGCTCCTGGGCCCGGGTGATCGAGGAAGGGAACCGGCCGCTGACCTACCGGGAGATCGCGCCCCGCCTGATCGATCACGTGAAGCGGCTCGGCTTCAGCCACGTGGAGTTCATGCCGCTCGCCGAGCACCCGTTCACCGGGTCGTGGGGCTATCAGGTGAGCGCGTATTTCGCGCCGACCGCCCGCTACGGCACGCCGGACGATCTCCGTTACCTGATCGATGCCTGCCACAGCGCCGGAATCGGCGTGATCATGGATTGGGTCCCGGCCCACTTTCCGAAGGACGACTTCGCCCTGCGTCTCTTCGACGGCACCGCGCTCTACGAGCACGAGGATCCCCGCCGCGGCGAGCACCCCGAATGGGGCACGCTCATCTTCAACTACGGCCGCCGTGAGGTGCGGAACTTCCTCATCGCCAACGCGCTCTACTGGCTGGAGGAGTTCCACGTGGACGGGCTCCGGGTGGACGCCGTCGCCTCGATGCTCTATCTCGACTACAGCCGCGCCGAAGGGCAATGGGTCCCCAACCGCTACGGCGGCCGCGAGGACCTCGAGGCGGTCGAGTTTCTCCAGCTGCTCAACTCCACGCTCGGTGAAGAGCACCCCGGCTGCTTCACGGTGGCCGAGGAGTCCACCTCCTGGCCGCGGGTGACCGGGCCGGTTCCCCACGGCGGGCTCGGCTTCACGTTCAAGTGGAACATGGGGTGGATGCACGACACGCTGGACTACTTCGCGCTCGACCCGGTCCATCGGCGGCACCACCACGAGCTGCTCACCTTCGCCATGATATACGAGTACAGCGAACACTTCATCATGCCGCTCTCCCACGACGAGGTGGTGCACGGGAAAGGCACCCTGCTCGCCAAGATGCCCGGCGACGAGTGGCAGCGCTTCGCCAACCTGCGGGCGCTGTTCGCCTACCAGTACACCCGCCCGGGAAAGCCGCTTCTGTTCATGGGCAGCGAGCTCGGGTCCCGCCGCGAGTGGAATCACGACAGCAGCCTCGACTGGCACCTCGAGGGCGACCCGCTGCACGGCGGGCTGCTGCGATTCATGACCGACCTCGGCGCGGTCTTTCGGGCCCGCTCGGAGCTGTGGCGCACCGACCCCGATCCATCGGGCTTCACCTGGCTCGACGCCGACGACCGCGACCATTCCATCTACTCGTACTTCCGGCGCGACGGCGATCGCATCCTCCTCGTGCTCCTCAACCTCACGCCGGTGCCGCGACCCGACTACCGGAGCGGGGCGCCACGGGCAGGGCGGTACTCGTTGGTTCTCTCCAGCGACGATCCGAAGTACGGCGGCGGTGGGTTCGGCATCGTGCCCGAGCTCCACGCCGAGCCTGACGCTTGGCAGAACCAGCCCGCCTCCTTCCGCATCGGGCTCCCTCCGCTCGGCGCCGTGCTGCTCGCCTACGACCCCGAGTGACGTCCTGACCCGCCGGTCCCCCCGCTGATGCGTGCCTTGGAGCGCGGCGCCGTCCCGCTGGCCGACGGCGGCACCCGGTTTTCCGTCTGGGCGCCGAAGGCGCAGCTGGTGGAGGTCGCCCTGACTCGGGACGGGAAAGCGGAATCGCACCCGTTGCTGCGCGGGTCCGACGGCGTGCATGGCGGCACGGTCCGGCGCGTTCCGGCCGGCAGCGACTACGTCTACCGCCTCGATGGCGGCCCCGACCGCCCCGACCCCGTCAGCCGCTGGTGCCCGCAGGGGGTCCACGGCCCGACCAGAGTCGTGGATCCGGCGGCGTTCCAGTGGAGCGATGCGGTGTGGCGCGGGATGGAGACGGCCGACCTGGTGATCTACGAGCTGCACGTGGGCACCTTCACTCCCGCGGGGACGTTCGACGGCGTGATCGAGCGGCTCCCGGCCCTCCGCGAGCTCGGCGTCACCGCGATCGAGATCATGCCGGTCGCGCAGTTTCCCGGTGGCCGGAACTGGGGATACGACGGCGTCTCGCTCTATGCCGTCCAGAACAGCTACGGCGGACCCAACGGGCTCAAGCGACTGGTGGACGCCGCGCATCGCGCCGGGCTCGCGGTGCTGCTGGACGTGGTGTACAACCACCTCGGCCCGGAGGGCAACCATCTCACCGAGTTCGGGCCTTATTTCTCCGACCGACATAGGACCGCGTGGGGCGAAGGGTTCAATCTCGACGGCCCCGACCGCGACGAGGTCCGCCGGTACCTGGTGGACAACGCGGTCCATTGGGTGACGGAATACCACCTCGACGGGCTCCGCCTCGACGCGGCCGACCGCATCGTGGACCTGAGCCCGGCGCACGTGGCGGAGGAGATCGCCGAAGCCGTGCACGCGCAAGGCGAGGCGCTGGGCCGGCGCACCCTGGTGATCGCCGAGATCGCCACCAGCGATCCCCGCTGGGTCCGGGGCAGGAATGTGGGCGGCTACGGCCTCGACGCCCACTGGCTCGACGACTTCCACCACGCGGTGCACGTCGCGCTCACCGGCGAGCGCACCGGTTACTACGCCGACTTCGCGGACCCGGGGGCCGTGGCCAAGGCGCTCGGCCGACACGGCCGGCCGGCGGTGGACGTCCCGGCCGATCGGTTCGTGGTCTGCATCCAGAACCACGACCAGACCGGGAATCGCGCGCGCGGCGAGCGGCTCGCCGCCCTGGTCTCGCCCGCGGCGCTCCGACTCGCGGCCGCTATACTTCTCCTCTCGCCGTACGTGCCGCTCCTCTTCATGGGTGAGGAGCACGGCGAGACCAACCCGTTCCTTTATTTCGTGAGCCACGGCGATCCGGCGCTCGTCGAGGCGGTGCGCGAAGGACGGCGCCGCGAGTTCGAGGCGTTCGCCTGGGTCGGGGACGTGCCCGATCCCCAGGCCGAGCACACGTTCGAGGCGTCGCGTCCCCGATGGGATCGGGCCGAGTCGGCGGCCGGCGCGCGCCTGCGCTCGCTGTACCGCGACCTGCTGCGGCTGCGCCGCTCCGAAGCCG
>CAYPAE010000051.1:0-9597 GCA_964408595.1 uncultured Gemmatimonadaceae bacterium
TCATGCCTCCTTCGCTTCGCTCAGGATGACACCTGGTACTATCGACATCCACGGCGGTACCACGCGCTCTTAGGCTGCGATCTCCGCCCCAGCGAGGTCATCGGCCGGTGAGCGGCCACGGCGCGTGTATTGGTCGAAGAACGAGCGGGCCTGCTCCAGGTCGGAGGAATGGAAATAGGCCGGGCCGAGAGCCTGGCAACCGGCCACGGCGATGTCCACCAGATCCACCGCGGTGCGGCGGATGGTGGGATCGCCGAGGCCCAGGCGTCCGGCGCGGTCCAGCAGGCCGAGATCGGGCCGGCCCAGGAGGTCCGCCGCGGCCCGGAGGGCCCAGGGATCGTAGGTGATTCCGACGGCCAGGGCGATCGGCGCCGCGTACCACTGCGGAGCCACGGCGTCGCAGGAGCGCAACTCCAGATGGCCGCGCGGCCGGACCTCGGGGAAGAGCGTGCTCAGGTGGTCGCGCCACTCCTCCATCGTCGGCCGCGCGTGCCGCAGCCATTCGCCGAACGGGCGGTGCTCGCCGTGCAGCTCCGGCAGCAGGATCGCCGGCGCCCGCAGCGCGAATTCGAGGTACGCGCTCACCGGCGCCCGGTCGTCCCAGGGGAGGCCGGTTCGCGCGGGATCGAGTGCGCGCCACACCTGCGCCCGGGTGCTCCGGCAGCCGGTGGTCGAGCCTTCGTACACCGGGGAGTTGGCGAAGATCGCCGTCACGTAGGGCGCCGCCGCGTTCAACACCGACCAGCGAAGCCAGGGCTCGTCGTCCAGATCGAGACTCACCTGGAACGCGGCCGTCTGCCGCATCATCCTCGCGCCGGCCGGGCCGATGCGGCCGAGATACTCCGCCATCCGCGCGTAGCGCTTGGTCCGCAGGAGCAGCGGGGCGCGATCCGCGGAGTTGAACGGGTCGATGCCGACCGCCATGAGCTCGATCCCGTCATTGGCCGCGGCGGCGCGGAGTGGGAGCACCACCGACCGGAGCAGCGCCAGCAGCGCGCTGGGCGAGCGGCATGGGGGAGAGCTGTACTCCAGCTGGCCGCCCGGCTCGAAGGTCAGCGTGCCGCCGGCCGGCAGCTCGAAGCACGGCGTGCCCTTCGCGGTGCAGGTCTCCTGCCACCCTTGTCTGGCGCCGAACCGTCGCAGGAACGGCAGCGTACCCGGCACGGCGTCGGTCTCCAGCGGACATCGCCGGCCGGTGGCCGCCTCGACGGGAATGAGCTCCACCTCCGCACCTACCCGTCGCGGCGTAAGCGATGCGCTCGGCGGCGCCCCGAAGGCGTGCTCCGCCAGATCGGCCTCGAGCGCCGCGCGCCGCACCGGGCTCGCGCCGGCGCTCACGCCGGCGCTCCCACCACCAGCGCGAACAGCGACTCCGGATCGCTCCGCCACGCCTCGATCTCGAGCCCTGCGGCCTCGAACAGCTGCGCCACGCTCTCGCGATCGTGCTTGCAGCTGATCTCGGTCCGGAGCGACTCGCCGGCGTCGAAGGGGATCGCGCCGACGCCGGGGACCGTCACCAGCTGCGCCCTGCGCGACACCAGGTGCATCTCGATCCGGTGCGCCACCGGCTCGTAGAACGCCAGGTGATCGAACGCCGTGGGATCGAAATCCGCCCCCAGCTCGTGGTTGAGCACCAGCAGCATGTTCCGGTTGAACGCGGCCGTCACCCCATCGGCGTCGTTGTACGCCGTCTCGATCCGGGCGACGTCCTTCCGCAGGTCCACGCCCATGAGGAACCGGTCGCCCGGCTCCATGGCAGCCCGCACCCGGCCGAGCAGCCGGATCGCGGCGGGCGGATAGAAGTTGCCGATGGTGCTGCCCAGGAAGGCGTAGAGCGCCGGATGAGGCACGCGGCGAGGGAGGTTGAGCTCCTCGGAGATGTCCGCGATCGCCGGCTCGACGGCGAGCCGCGGGTATTCCCGCCGGAGCCGCGCCGCGGTCTGGCTGAGGAACGTCGCGCTCACGTCGATGGGTACGTACAGCTCCGCGGTGCCGGCGAGGCGCATCGCGTCGAGGATCACCCGGCTTTTCTCCGCGCTCCCCGCGCCGAGCTCGACGAGCGCGCGGGAGCCGAGCCGCCGGATCAGCGAAGGCATCCAGGCCTCGAGCAGACCGCGCTCGGTGCGGGTGGGGTAGTACTCCTGGAGCCGGGTGATCGCCTCGAAGAGCTCCGAGCCGCGCTCGTCGTAGAAGTACTTGGGCGACAGCTCCTTCTGCGGCGAGGAAAGCCCCTCGGCCACCTCCGCGAGCATCCGCGGATCGGCGACCGTCTCACGGGCGAGCATTCTACGCGTCACGGGCGCACCTGAAGCCGCTGAAGATCTGGCGGCGGATAGGGTAGTCCCAGTTGCGGAAGGTGTTGCGCACCGCACCGGGCCGGGTGGCCCACGAGCCCCCGCGAAGAACCTTGTACTCGTCACCGAAGAAGACTTCGGAATACTCCTGGTAGGGAAACGCCTCGAATCCGGGCCACGGGCGGAAGGCGCTGGAGGTCCATTCCCACACGTCGCCGATCATCCCATAGCAGCCGATCGGCGACAGGTTCCGCTGGTACGCGCCCACCGGAGCGGTGCCGAAGCCCAGCTGGTCCAGGTTGGCCAGCTCGCGGGACGGCGGCTCGTCTCCCCAGGGAAAGAGCCGCTTGCGACCTGTCGCGGGGTCCCACGAGGCCGCCGCCTCCCACTCGATCTCGGTGGGAAGCCGCTTGCCGGCGAATCGCGCGAACGCCTCCGCCTCGTGCCAGGAGACGTGGCAGACCGGATGGCGCGGGTCCACCGGGCCGGACCGGTCCATGACCCGCGTCATCCAGCGCCCTTCGCTGGAGAACCAGTATTTCGGCGCCTGCGCGCCCGACTCGGCCAGCCAGCGCCGGCCGGCGTCGGACCAGTACTCCGGCCTGGTGTAGCCGCCGGCCGCGATGAAGCGGAGGAAATCGCCGTTGGTCACCGGGTTCACGTCGATGAAGAACGGCCGGACCTCGGCCAGGTGACGCGGGCGCTCGTTGTCGTAGGCTTCCGACCGGTCGTCGGTCCCGATCTCGACGGGGCCACCGGGGAACCGCGCCATGTCGCCCAGCGAGGCGCGAGCGGGAGGCGCCGATGGAAGGTCGAAGCGGACCGGCGGCGAGTACGGCGCGCCGAGCTTGAGCTGGAGGGTCTGGAGGATCGTCTCGTTGTGCTGGTATTCGTGCTGCAGGACCATCCGGTAGACGTACCCGTCGCGCAGCAGGGCATTGGCGTCGTCGAGATCGGTAGCCGCGATGCGGGCGAGCACCCGGCCCCGGATCTCGTCCATGATCGCGCGACACTGGTCGAGGCCCGGCAACGGCAGCGCCCCGCGCACGCTTCGCGGATGCTCGAACGGGTTGTACAGCCCGGGCATCTCGACGAACTCGATCGGGCCATCGAGGTTGCGGGTGAGCCAGAGCTCCTCGAAGTGCGCGATGTGCCCCAGGTCCCAGAGGATGGGGCTCATCAGCGGATCGTGCTGGGTGTGCAGCTCCTCGTCGCTGAGCGGCGCCACCAGGAGGAACGTCCGGGCCCGCGCCTCGTGCAGGCGCTCGGACATGGTCTGCAGCAGGGCGCGGTCGAGTGCCACGGCGATCGTCATCGGCAACTCCTCGCTCGACCGGTCAGTCGAGCGTCGCAAGCAAGTTGTTCAGCGACTCCGCGAGCGTCGGATGGGCGAAGACCGCGTCGCGAATCCTATCATACGGCAGGTTTCCCATCATGGCGAGTTGGAGGGCCGCCATGACCTCCCCGCCCTCGATACCGAGGACCGCGGCGCCCAGCAGCTGCCGGCTCTCCGGGTCCACCAGCACCTTCATCATCCCCCGCGCCTCGTCCATCTCCAGCGCCCGGGCCACGTAGCTCATCGGCATCGTGGCGAGCCGGTACGGTCGCCCCTGCTTCTTGGCCTCCCGCTCGTTGAGGCCGATGCGGCCGAGTTGCGGATCCATGAATACCGTGTACGGCACCGGGCGATCGGTGGTCGTTCGGTTACCCCGCTCCAGCAGGTTGGCGCGGATGATCCGGAAGTCGTCGTAGGAGATGTGGGTGAAGGCGGGTCCGCCCTTCACGTCGCCCAGGGCGTAGACTCCCGGCGCGGTGGTCTCCAGCCGCTGGTTCACCCGGATGAAGCCCTTGGCGTCGGTCTCCACGCCCGCTGCCCTCGGCTCGAGGCGCTCGGTGTTGGGCACTCGCCCGGCGGCCAGAAGCACGTGAGAGCCTGCCACCGTGCGCTCTCCCTCGGCGGTGCGGGCGATCACGCGCACGGTGCCGTCATCGAGGCGCTCGGCACAGCGGGCTTCGGCCTGGAGCAATACCTCGACACCGTCTTCACGGAGGACGCCGAGCACCGCATCGGCGATGTCCTCGTCCTCCAGCGGCAGAAGCTGGCGTCCGCGCTGGATAACCGTCACCCGGCTGCCGAAGCGGCGGAACATCTGGGCGAACTCGAGGCCGATGTAGCCGCCACCCAGTACGATGAGATGCTCGGGGACCGCGTCCAATTCCATGATCGAGGTCGAGTCGAGCGGACCCACGCGGTCGAGGCCCTGGACGTCCGGTGGCGCCGGCCGTCCGCCGGTGTTGATGAACACCAGGTCGGCCTGGAAGGTCCGCCTGCCCACCACCACGGTGCGGGGCGCGACGAACCGCGCCTCGCCGAAGACGAGGTCCACACCGTCGGTGCCTTCGATCCGCCGTTGGCTCCCGCCGCGGAAGCTCTCGACGATGCTCCGCTTGCGCTCGCGCACCCGGCCGAGGTTCACCCGCACCGGCCCGGTCTCGACGCCGTAGTCCGCCCCGCGTCGCGCGAGATACGCCACCCGCGCGCTCGCCACCATCGTCTTGGTCGGGGTGCATCCTTCGTTGATGCAGGTGCCGCCGACGTGCTCCCGCTCGATCAGGACGGTCCGGCGGCCGGCCTTGGCCAGGGCGGTCGAAAGCGGCCCGCCCGCCTGGCCGGCGCCGATGACGATGGCATCGTAGTTCTCGGGTGCGCTCATCGAACCTGGTGGTATGGGTGGTCCAGCGGGATGTTGGTGGAACGTCCGCAGGCCCCGGAAGGTTCCGACGGGCTAGTCGCCGGCTCGAATCCCCAACTGGGAGACCGGGATGCGATAGATGTCGCCGAGCCCGTTGCCGATCCCGGTAAGCCGCCTCTGCATCTCGGCATAGGAAAGGGGGGCCGGCGGCGTCGAGTCGAAGAGACCGCGGGTGCTGCTGAAGAAGAGGTACTTTCCATCGGGCGAGACGCTGTGATTGAAGTCACCCTTGGGGGAATTCACCGGGTCGAGCGGCCGGGCGCGCTGCCATATCCCGTTGCGCCGCTCGCTCACGTATAGATCGAAGCCGCCGGGGCCCTCCGGCCGGCCTTGGGCGCTGAAGATGAGATAGCTCGCCCAGGTTCTCCGGCTCGGCGTAGCGATCCCCGGTCCAGCGGGCCAGGTACAGGTCGTTCCCTCCCTTGCCCCCGTCCCTGAGGTGCCGAAGTAGAGGTTGCCGTTCCGGGCCACCGATGGCGACCACTCCGTCGCGCCGTCGCGGTTGACCGGCGCGCCGAGGTTGCGCGGCGCGCCCCAGCGTCCGCCGGCCTGGCGCTCGACGACCCAGATGTCGTGCTCCTCGCGGGGAGTGTCGCCGGTCAACGGACGGTTGGAGATGAAGAAGAGCTTGCTTCCGTCCGGCGACAGGTGGGGATCGGCGTCGCTCCACCGGCCGGAGAACGCCGGGACCCGAGGCTCGGTCCAGCGCCCGTTGGTGAGGCTGGTCTCCAGGATCGTGTAGTAGCTGAAGTCGCCGTTGGCCCGGCAGATGTAGGCGGTACGCTGATCCGGGGTGAGCGCGACGAAGAAATCCCACGCGCCGGTGGAGAAGACCCCCGGCCCGTAAACTTGCGGGCTGGTCTGCGCTTGGAGGGCGGACGGACCGGCGGCGAGAGCGACGACCGCCAGAAGCCGGGGAGCGCGAAACCTGCTCATGAGTTTCTCCTGAGAGTGGGCCCGGACCGGAGGGCCCGGACGCGGTTCTTGACGCTCATGTTTCAGGGCACCGGCTGCCTCGCCGACACTGGCGCCGGGATATACATTGGGCGCACCAGCCGCGCCCATCGAGGAACCCCATGCGCCAACTCCGGTCTCCCCTCTTCGTCCTCCTCCTCCTCGCGACCACCCAGCCGTCCCTCGGCTCGAGTCAAACCACCGGGCTGGGGCTGGTCAGCTTCCCCAACTCCGGCGCGCGCCGAGCCCAGGCGTCGTTCCTCCGAGGGCTGGCCCTGCTGCACAGCTTCGAGTACGACGACGCGGCTGAGGCGTTTCGGGAGGCCCAGCGGCTCGACTCCGGCTTCGCGATGGCCTATTGGGGGGAGGCGCTCACCTACGATCACCCATTGTGGGGCGAGCAGGATTCGACCGCGGCGCGCGAGGCGCTGGCCCGGTTGGGAGCGACGCCGGAACAACGCATCGCCCGTGGCGGGAACGCGCGGGAACGGGCCTATCTCGGGGCGGTGGAGGCGCTCTATGGAGCGGGCGGGGTCAAGGAGCGCCATCAGGCCTACGAGCGGGCGATGGCTCGGGTGCACGATGAGCATCCGTCGGACCTCGAGGCCGCGAGCCTTCACGCGCTCGCGCTCTTAAGCCTCCGCTCCCGCGGCAAGGCAGATTTGCGCCCGTTGGTGCTGGCGGCGGCCATCGTGGAGGATGTGCTCCGCCGCAACCCGACCCATCCCGGCGCCACGCACTACCTGATCCACGCCTACGACGACCCCCTGCTGGCGCCGCTCGGGCTGCCGGTCGCGCGCCGGTACGCCCGGATCGCGCCTCGAGCCGAGCACGCGCTGCACATGCCGTCGCACATCTTCGTGCACCTGGGGCAGTGGGATGACATGGTCGCTTCGAACGAGGCCGCGTGGACTGCCTCCAAGGCCTGGGTGAAGCGGAAGGGGCTGCCGAACGACGAGCTGGATCTGCACGCGGCCGCCTGGCTGCACTACGGCTACCTCCAGCAGGGGCGCTACGCGCGGGCGGGGGCGCTGACCGATTCGCTCGGCGCGCTGTTCCCGCCGGATGCGCGCGCCGACGCGCCCCATCACGTGCACACATACCTGACCATGGTGGACGAGCAGAATGTCGTCGAGACACGGCGCTCAGATGCCACTCCGCTGGTTGTGGCGCCCAAGCCGTGGGAGCTCATCCTCCAGGCGGCGGCGGGCGCGATGCCCCGGGGCAGCCGCGAGACCGTCGCCGCCGGGCTGGCCGGCTACCGCCTGAGGGCCGACACCATCAAGCAGCATCACGATGGCATGATGCCCCCCGGGGTCCGCGCGTTCGTGCTCAAGCTCACCGCGATGGATGCCAGAGTGAACGGACGGGACGAGGAGGCGGTGGCCGCGCTCACCGAGGCGGCCACGCTCGAGGAGGATATGTCCATGGTGGGTCCGCCGGGCGATCCACCGGGGCGCGAACTCCTGGCCGACCTGCTGTTGGAATTGGACCGGGTGCCCGAAGCGGTGGCGGCCTACGACGCGACGCTGCTGCGCACCCCGCTCCGCTCCGCCGCGCTGCTGGGCCGGGCGCGCGCGGCGGTCAAGGCGGGCGACGCCGAAGGCGCCGCACGGTGGTATGGGCTGCTGCTGCGGAACTGGCAGGCTGCCGACGCCGGTCTGCCGGAGCTGGCAGAGGCCAGGTCGGGGGCGAACCGGGCGAAGGCGTCGCGCTGAGAGCCGTCAGTCGTCGGCGGGCGGCCGGAGCAGCGCCAGCTCCAGCGCGTCGCAGAGCGCGAGCCAGCTCGCCTCGATGATGTTCTCCGAGCAGCCGACCGTGCTCCACCGCTCCGCGCCGCGGGCCGACTCGATGATGACCCGGGGGCGCGCCGCGGTGCCCAGGTGCTGGTCCACGATGCGGACCTTGTAGTCCACCAGGTGCACCCGGGCGAGCGCGGGGTAGTGCGGCAGCAGCGCCTTCCGCACCGCGCGGTCGAGAGCGTTCACCGGTCCGTCGCCCTCCGCCGCGGTATGCATGACGTCGTCACCCACCCGGAGCTTGACCGTGGCCTGGGCCCGGATCCCGTCACCGCCGCGCTTCTCCACGATGACCGTGAAGTCGTCCACCACGAACGGCGCGCGATAGGCGGGATCCTTCCGCCGCAGCAGCATCTCGAACGACCCCTCCGCCGCCTCGAACTGAAAGCCTCGATGCTCCAGCTCCTTGATCCGCTGGAGCACCGCGCCATCCTCGTCGCCCGCGGCCAGGCCCAGCTCCTGGGCCCGGAGCCGGATGTTGCGCCGGCCCGCCATCTCGCTCACCACCACGCGGCAGGCATTGCCCACCAGCCCCGGATCCACGTGCTGGTAGCTCTCGGGGACCTTGGCGATGGCGGCGACGTGGATGCCGCCCTTGTGGGCGAAGGCGCTGCGGCCCACGTACGGCGCGTGCGGATCGGGATGCTGGTTCGCGACCTCGGCGACGTAGTGGGAGACCTCGCTGAGCCGGCGGAGCGCGTCGCCGGAGAGGAGGCGGTGACCCAGCTTGAGCTGGAGCGTGGCGACCAGCGGCACCAGGTCGAGGTTGCCGCAGCGCTCGCCGTAGCCGTTGATCGTCCCCTGCACCTGCTCGCAGCCGGCCCGGACCGCGGCGAGCGCGTTGGCGACCGCGAGCCCGGCGTCGTTGTGCGGGTGGATGCCGAGCGGGGTGCCGAGCCGCTCGCGCAGCTCGAGCACCCGCTCGGCGACAACGTCGGGCAGCTCGCCGCCGTTGGTGTCGCAGAGGACCAGGGAATCGGCGCCGGCGGCGGCCGCCGCCTCGAGGGTGGCGAACGCGTACTCCGGGTCGAGCCGCCACCCGTCGAAGAAGTGCTCCGCGTCGTAGACCACCTCCCGGCCGAGCCGCTTGAACCAGGCGACGCTGTCCGCCACCATGCGGAGGTTCTCCTCTCGCGTCGTCTCCAGCACCCGGTCCACGTGCAGCGTCGAGGTCTTGCCGACCAGGGTGACGACCGGCGTCGCCGCCTCCTCCAACGCCCGGATGTTGCCGTCGTCCTCGCAGCGGACCCCGGCCCGCCGGGTGCTGCCGAACGCGGCGATCTTGGCCCGGGCCGGTGGCGTCTCCCGCATCCGCCGGAAGAACTCGGCGTCCTTGGGGTTGGACCCGGGCCAGCCGCCCTCGATGTAGTGCACGCCGAGCCGGTCGAGGGCGCGGGCGATCTTCACCTTGTCTTCCACCGACAACGAGAGCCCCTCGCGCTGGGTGCCGTCGCGGAGGGTGGTGTCGTAGAGCCGGAGCGGGGACACCGGGTCTGGTGCGGACATGAGACTTCCTGAAAAAAAGAGAGCGGCCTCCCGGATCGAGAGGCCGCGTGTCGCTGCTGAATCGGGTGGTCCCGCTACCCGCAAGCCCGCGCGCCGCCTCTCGGGGAGAGTCGGAGCGGAATAATGGCGAGCGGGGTGCGGGAGCGATTCAGCATCATGAATATCTATACATTGTTGAGTGGGGAGGCGTCAAGCGGCGGGTAGCGGGGTAGCGGGGCAGCGGGGCAGCGGGGCAGCGGGGCAGCGGGGCAGCGGGGCAGCGCGAGTATGGCGCTCTGTCATCCCGAGAAT
>CAYPAE010000052.1:0-9560 GCA_964408595.1 uncultured Gemmatimonadaceae bacterium
CGGCCAGGCGGGCCGGCGGTCGGTGGGACGGCCGGGAAGCAGTGGATGGCACGGGCGAAGCTTAATACCGCCCGGAAGGTCCACTGCCCCGCTATCTTACCGCCATGTCTCAGTCCCGCATTCGCAACTTCTGCATCGTCGCCCACATCGACCACGGCAAGTCCACCTTGGCCGACCGTCTCATCGAGGCGACGGGCGCCGTCGAGAAGCGCCAGATGCGCGAGCAGCTGCTCGACACGATGGACCTCGAGCGCGAGCGCGGGATCACCATCAAGCTCAACGCCGTCCGGATGACCTACCGGGCGCGCGACGGGAGCGAGTACGAGCTCAACCTGATCGACACCCCCGGCCACGTGGACTTCACCTACGAGGTTTCCCGCTCGCTGGCCGCCTGTGAGGGGGCGATCCTGGTGGTGGACGCCTCCCAGGGCGTGCAGGCCCAGACCCTCAGCAACCTCTTCCTGGCAATGGACGCGGGGCTCGAGATCATCCCCGTCCTCAACAAGATCGACCTGCCCGGGGCCGAGCCGGAGAAGCGGGCGCAGGAGGTCATGGACCTGATCGGGGCCAAACGGGAGGAGATCCTCGCGGTCTCCGCGAAGGAGGGCACCGGAGTCCCCGAGCTGATGGAAGCGATCGTCGCGCGGGTGCCCCCGCCGCGGGGCAAGGAGGAGGCCCCACTCCGCGCGCTCATCTTCGACTCCTACTACGACCGCTATCGCGGCGCGGTCCCGAGCATCCGGGTGGTGGACGGCGTGGTGCGCGAGGGGATGGAGATCACCTTCGGCGCCCACCCCGACGACGTCTACCACGTGGACGAGGTGGGCTACCTCCAACTGGGCCAGCACCCCGCCCACCAGCTCGAAGCCGGCGAGGTGGGCTACCTGGTGGCGAGCCTGCGCGACGTGCGCGACGCGCGGGTGGGCGACACGATCTTCGACGCGCACGATCGCGCCGCCGAGCTCCTCCCGGGGTACCGGGAGGTGAAGTCCATGGTCTTCGCCGGCCTCTACCCGACCGAGTCCGACCAGTACGAGGGACTCCGCGACGCGCTGGAGAAGCTCCGGCTCAACGATGCGAGCCTGCAGTACGAGCCCGAGTCGTCCACCGCCCTCGGCTTCGGCTTCCGCTGCGGGTTCCTCGGCCTGTTGCACATGGAGATCGTGCAGGAGCGGCTCGAGCGGGAGTTCGACCTCGACCTCATCAGCACCGTGCCGACGGTGGAGTACCACGTCTACCGGACCGACGGCGAAATGGTCCTGCTGGAGAACCCGAGCAACCTCCCGGACCCCGCCTCGATAGGCCGGATCGAGGAGCCGTACGTGAAGGCCCGCATCATGGCGCCCGCCGAGTACATCGGCGGGATCATGAAGCTGGGTCAGGAACGGCGCGGGGTGTACAACGGGATGCACTACATCGACCCCTCCCGCGTCGAGTTCCACTTCGACTTTCCGCTGGGCGAGATCGTCCTGGACTTCTACGACAAGCTGAAGTCGCTGAGCCGGGGTTACGCCTCGCTCGACTACGAGATGGCGGGCTACCGCGAGTCCGACCTCGTGAAGCTCGACATGCTCATCAACGGCGACCCGGTCGACGCCTTCAGCGTCATCATCCACCGCGACAAGGCGCAGGAGTACGGCCGCAAGGTCGCGGAGAAGTTGAAGGAGCTGATCCCCCGCCAACTCTACCAGGTGGCGATCCAGGCCGCGATCGGCAACAAGATCATCGCCCGGGAGACGATCTCCGCCTTCCGCAAGGATGTGCTCGCCAAGTGCTACGGCGGCGACATCACTCGAAAGCGCAAGCTCCTC
This sequence comes from uncultured Gemmatimonadaceae bacterium, assembly GCA_964408595.1. Taxonomy (GTDB): domain Bacteria; phylum Gemmatimonadota; class Gemmatimonadetes; order Gemmatimonadales; family GWC2-71-9; genus CAVVWJ01. The sequence goes on from CAYPAE010000052.1 coordinate 1,812, forward strand.
GAGAAGCAGAAGGAGGGGAAGAAGCGGATGAAGCAGATCGGGGCGGTGGAGATTCCCCAGGAGGCGTTCCTGGCCGTCTTGCAGGTGGAATGAAGCGGGCCAGCGGGGCGGCGGGGCGGCGGGGCAGTGACGGCGGAACTGGGCCGACGGGGGAGGAGTCTTCCGCCGTTCCGCCGTTCCGCCGTTCCGCCACTCTGGTGATCCAAACGGCGTTTCTCGGCGATGTCGTGCTGACCACGCCGCTGCTCACCGCGCTGGCCGACAAGCACGGGCCGGTGGATGTGGTGGTGACGCCGGACAGCGCGGGGCTGCTCGAGGGCCATCCCGCGGTTCGCGAGGTGATCCGGTACGACAAGAAGGGCCGGGACGCGGGATTGGCCGGCCTCTGGCGGATGGGTGCCGCGCTCCGGTCGCGGCGGTACGCGCGGGCCTACCTGCCTCACCGCTCCTGGCGGTCGGCGGCGCTCGCGCTGCTGGCCCGCGTGCCCGACCGTGCGGGCTTCGCGGATAGTCCCGCCGCGATTACTTATACCACGCGCGTGACCCGCGCCCCCACCGGCCACGAAGTCGAGCGGCTCCTCGCCCTGGCGGGACACCGGACCCGGGCGACGCCGCCGGTCTCACTCGCGCTCACCGCCGAGGACGAGACGACAGCCGACCGGTGGCTCGCCGAGCGCGGGATTCCGCCCGGATTCACGGCGATCGCGCCCGGCTCGATCTGGGGCACCAAGCGGTGGCCCTACTACCCGGCCCTCGCGGCGGCGCTGGAGGGCCCGGTGGTGGTGGTCGGCGGAAGCGACGACGCCGCGCTGGCCGATGAGGTCGTCGCCGCGGCCCCGGGCCGGGCGTGGAGTGGCGCCGGGGTGTTGAGCCTGCGCGCCTCGACGGCGGTGATCAAGCGGGCCCGGGTGCTGGTCACCAACGACTCGGCGCCGCTGCATCTCGCGACCGCGGTGGGCACCCCGCTGGTCGCGATCTTCGGGCCGACCGTGCCCGAGCAGGGGTTCGGCCCCCGCGGCTCCCGCAGCCTCGCGCTGGGGCACGCCGGCCTCGCCTGCCGCCCCTGCTCCGCCCACGGCCCGAAGGTCTGTCCTCTGGGTCATCACCGATGTATGCGTGAGCTCCCGGTCGAGACCGTGGCGGAGGCGACGGGGATGGTGGCTGGAGCGGAGGAACGCCGTGCGATACGTCCTCGGCATTGATGTCGGCGGAACCAATCTGGTGGTCGGGTGCGTGGCCGAGGACGGCAGCGCCCTGCACGCGCTCGCCACCGAGGCCACCCATGCCGAGGCCGGGTCGAGCGACGTGGTGGACCGGATGGTCGGATTGGCCCAGCGCTGCATCGCGCAGACCCGCCGTGAGCTGCCGGGGGCCGAGATTCTCGGTGTCGGCGTGGGGGCGCCGGGCCCGCTGGACACCAAGAGCGGCATCGTGCTGCTCACCCCCAATCTCGGCTGGGTGAACCTGCCGCTCCGGCAGATCATCAGGGACCGGCTCGGCCTTCCGGCGGAGCTGGACAACGACGCCAACTGCGCGGTGCTGGGTGAATGGTGGGTGGGCGCCGCGCGCGGCTCCCGCCACGCCATCGGCATCACCATCGGAACCGGGATCGGCGGCGGGATCATCCTCGACGGGCGGCTCTATCACGGCGCGTCCGACGTGGCGGGCGAGATCGGCCATACCACCATCGACACCGAGGGCCGCCGCTGCAAGTGCGGCAACTACGGCTGCCTCGAGGCCTATGCCTCGGGGCCCAACATCGCTATGCGAGCGATCGAGGCGATCGAGGCGGGCGCCGAGACCCGGCTGCCGAGCTACGTCGGCGGCGACATGGCGCGGATCACGGCCCAGACGGTCTACGAAGCGGCGCACGACGGCGACGAGCTCGCGCTCGAGGTGGTGAACGACACCGCCAAGTTCCTCGGCGCGGGGGTCGCCAACCTGCTCAACGTCTTCAATCCCGAGGTCGTCGTCATCTGCGGGGGCGTGACCCTCGCCGGCGACCACCTCTTCGTACCTCTGCGCCGGGAGACGGCGCGCCGCGCCTTCAAGCCCGCGGTCGCCGCCTGCCGCATCGTGCCCGGCGAGCTGGTGGGCACGGCCGGCGTGTACGGGGCGGCGAAGACATTCTTGGAGTCAGCGGGGCAGCGGGGCGGCGGGGCAGCGGGGCCGCGACAGCACACCGGCGAGTCTGTTCGTCCCGCGTGAACTGCCCCGCTGCCCCGCTGCCCCGCTGCCCCGCGGACTATGCCTAAGGTCGGCATCCTCGGTTCCCTCGTCTGGGACCAGATCTACGGCCGTGACCCGCTCGCGGCGCCGGTGGAGGAGTGGGGCGGCGTCGCCTACGCGCTCGCGGGCCTCGACGCGAGCGTCGCGCCGGGGTGGGAGATCGTGCCGCTGATCAAGGTGGGGCAGGATCTCGCCCCCAAGGCGCGGGAGTTTCTGGGCGGGCTGGAGCGGCTGACGCCCGGCGGCCGCTGCGTCGAGGTGCCCGCGCCCAACAATCGGGTCGTGCTCCATTACTACTCCACCGAGCGCCGCACCGAGCGGATGTCCGGCGGAGTGCCGGGATGGACCTGGGGTGAGCTCGGACCGATGGTCCGGGATCTCGACGCGATCTACCTGAACTTCATCTCCGGCTTCGAGCTGACGCTCGGCACGGCGCAGGCGCTCCGGCAAGGCTTCCACGGACCGATCTACGTGGACCTCCACAGCCTGCTCCTCGGGATGCAGCACGACGGGGTGCGGGTGCTCCGGCCGCTGCACGACGCCGCGGCCTGGCTGGGCTGCTTCGACGTGGTTCAGCTGAACGAGGACGAGATGCGCCAGCTCTCCCCCGATCCCCTGAGTCTCGCCGCGGACGCGATCGGCGCCGGCACGTCGCTGCTGATCGTGACGCTGGCGGCGAAAGGGGCGGCGTATGTGGCGGCGCCGGGGTTTGATAGCTTCGCGGCGGGCTCACGGGCAGGCGGGCAGGCGGGCGGAGTCGGACTGCCCGACGGCCCGCGTGCCCGTCTGCCCGTCCGCACCGCGCTGATCCCAGCGCCGTCCGCTGACCCCCTCGATCCCACCGGCTGCGGCGACGTCTTCGGGGCGGCGGCGGCGGCCCGGCTCTTTGCCGGCGACTCGGTGGAAGCGGCGATCCGTCACGCCAACGCCATGGCGGCTCGGAACGCGGCCTTCCGCGGGGCCAGCGGGCTCTCCCGCCACCTTCGCGGCGAGCTGGTGACGCCGTGACCCGGGTGATCGAAGTCCCCGCGCACTTCGACGACCACAGCTTCGAGCAGTTCGCCGCGGGCTTCGGCGCGTGGCCGACGGAGGAGAAGCTCCTGGTGGACGCGCGCGCGGCGCAGTGGGCGTCGCCCTACGGCCTGATCGGCATGCTGACCGCGGGCCAGGCCATCGCCGAGGCAAAAGGCGAGCGCCCGCTCTTCACCGTCCCCAACAGCGACGACGTCAAGCGCTACTGGGCGCGGGTCGGCTTCTTCCGCCACGCGGCGGACCTGTTCGAGCTGCACGGCCGCGTGCCCAAGGCGGCCGCCACGGGACCGAGCGACGTCCTGCTCGACGTCACCCCGGTCAGGGCGATGGAGGACGTGCACCAGGTCGTCGAGAAGATCAGCGAGACCGCGTCGCGGATCCTCCACGGCGAGCTGGGGCTCGAGCGGAACGCGACGATGCGGTTCAGTATGGCGCTTTCGGAATCGTGCCAGAATATTGTGGAGCACGCCGGCACCAGCGGCTGGGTGGCGGTGCAGGTGTACACCTTCCGGCGCCGGTTGGGCCGGCGGGTCGCGGTGATCGCCGTCAGCGATGCCGGCATCGGGTTCCGCCGGTCGCTGGAGAGCACCCACGCCAAGCGCTTCGGCGAGCGCTGGGGCGACGGCGCGGCGCTGGAGGCGGCGCTGATCCAGGGCGTGAGCCGGTTTCGCGATCCCGGCCGCGGACAGGGCCTCGCAGGAATCAAGGGGTTTCTGGACCGCTGGAAGGGCAAGATCTCGATTCGGAGCGGCACCGCGCGCCTGTCGATCGTCCCGGCCTGGGACGACGACCTTCCCCTGGCCGATCACCTACCGTTCTTTCCCGGAGCCCAGGTGCAGATCACCATCCCCGCCCAGGAGGCAGAGAGCAGATGATCGAGACGATCTGGATCGGTCACCTGCTGCGCGAGACCGCGGCGTCGCCCTACCGCAACCTCGTCACCCGTCCCACCGGTGCGGCGGTCCGGAATCGCATCGAGGACGCGCTCTCCCGCTCCGATTGTCTCACCGCCCTCCTGGACTTCTCCGACATCGAGCTGCTCGACTTCAGCTGCGCCGAGGAGATCGTGGCCAAGCTCCTCCTGGCCCAGGCCTCCCACCAGCCCCGGTTCGTCGTGCTCCGCGGCCTCCGCGACGACCAGCACGACGCGATCGAGCAGGTGCTGACCCACCACCGGCTCGCGATCGCGGCGCTGGTCCCGGACGCGGAGCCGGTGCTCCTCGGCTGGGTCTCACCCGACGCCCGGGCCGCGTTCGCCTGCGTCTGCCGGCTGGGCCGCGCCTGCGCCGGCGACCTCGCCCAGGCGCTCGACTGGCCCGAGCCGAGGGCGAGCGAGGCGCTCGAAGCCCTCACCCTGCACCGACTGGTTCGTCCCGACGGCGATCTGCGGTACACCCTGCACGTCGCATGAGCCCTCGCCGCTTCGGCCTCTCGACCCTGGCGATCCACGGCCTCCCGCGCCGTCGCCCGGATTGGTCCCCGGTCGCGCCGCCGCTGGTGCAGAGCAGCACCTTCACCAACCCGGTCGGCTCCGAGGACGAGGTCCTCTACGCCCGCTACGGCAACACGCCGACCCAGGTCGCGCTCGCGAAGAAGTACGCGCTTCTGGAGGGTGCGGAGGAAGCGATCTTCCTCGCCAGCGGCATGGGGGCCACGGCGCTCGCGCACCTCGCGGTGCTCCGCCCCGGTGACCATCTCGTCAGCAGCAGCTGGATCTACGGCGGCACCCGCCGGCTCTTCGGCGAGGAGCTGACCCGCCTGGGCATGGAGGTCACCTTCGTGGACCCCGCGCAGCATCGGCAGTGGCGCCGCTCGGTCCGGAAGAACACCCGCGCCATCTTCGTCGAGACCCCGACCAATCCGGTCCTGCGCTTGCTCGATCTGGTGCCGCTCGCCCAACTGGCGCGCGAATTCGGTCTGGCGCTGCTGGTGGACGCGACCTTCGCCAGCCCGATCAACTTCCGGCCGCTGGAGCACGGGGCGGACGTGGTGATCACCAGCGCCACCAAGTATCTCAACGGCCACAGCGACCTCGTGGCCGGCGCGGTGGCGGGCTCCACCTCGGTGATCGAGGAGGTGAATCGCCTGCTCCGGGTCTGGGGCCAGGCGATCGACCCCCACACCGCGTGGCTGGTGGACCGCGGACTTCGCACCCTCGCCGTGCGGATGGAGCGGCACAACGCCAACGGCCTCGCCGTGGCCCGCTGGGCGGAAAAGCATCCGTCCATCGTGCGGGTCCACTACCCGGGCCTCCCGTCCCACCCCGATCACGCTCACGCCCGCACCGTGCTCGCCGGCTTCGGCGGAATGGTGGGGCTCGAACTCAAGGGCGGGGTCCGCTCGGCCGAGCGGATGCTCAAGCGCCTCAAGCTGGTCATCCACGCCCCCAGCCTCGCCGGCGTGGAGAGCCTCATCTCCGAGCCGCGCCTCACTTCCCACCGGGACCTCGGTCCCGAGGGCCGGGCCGCGGCGGGAATCCCTGACGGCTTCCTTCGTCTGAGCTGCGGGCTGGAGGACGGGGAGGACATCATCGAGGACCTGAGGCAGGCGCTGGGGAAAGAATAGATCGGCCACCGGCTATCAGGTGTCATGTGTCACTTGATCGCTGATGGCTCTTCGCCGATGGCTGTCCTCCCATTTACATTCCCGACCGTGATCCGCTTCTCCCACGTCTACAAGTCGTATCCCAACGGTGCCCTCGCCCTGAAGGACGCCACCTTCCGGGTCGGCAAGGGCGAGTTCGTCTTCCTCACCGGACACTCCGGCGCGGGCAAGTCCACGATCTTGAAGCTGCTCTTCGCCGAGCAGCAGCCCACCTCCGGCGAGGTTCGGGTCTCGGGCTACAACGTGAGCGCCTTGCGGGTGGACGAGGTGCCCAGGCTGCGCCGGCGCCTCGGGATCGTGTTCCAGGATTTCCGCCTGCTGGAAGACCGGACCGCAGCGGAGAACATCGCCTTCGCGCTGGAGGTGATCGGCGCGCGGCGTGACACCATCGCCGCCCGCGTCACCCGGGTGCTGACCCAGGTGGGGCTCGCGGCCAAGAGCCGGGCCTATCCCCGGGAGCTCTCCGGCGGTGAGCAACAGCGAATCGCGATCGCCCGGGCGCTGGTGAACGACCCCGCGATTCTCGTGGCCGACGAGCCCACCGGGAACCTCGACGAGCGCGCGACCCGCGGCGTCTTCCAGCTCCTCCGCGACATCAACACCGGCGGGACCGTCGTGGTCATGGCGACCCACGACCTCGACATCGTCCGGCAGACCTCCTACCGCACCATCGAGCTGCGCGATGGATCGCTGGTCTACGACACCGCCGTGGACGAGACGGAAGAGACGGAGGCGTCGTGAGGCTGTTGACCCGCGAGGCGCTGCTCTCCTTCCGCCGGGCGCCGCTGCTCTCGGCGCTTTCCATCACCACCATCGCCTTTTCCCTCTTCACGCTGGGTCTCTTCGGCCTGGTCGCGATCAACCTCCGGGAGGCGCTGCGCGGGATCGAGGAGCGGGTGGAGATCGTCGCGTTCGTGCTCCGGGGCACCCCGGCCGAGACGATCACGCTCGCCACCCAGGACATCGCGGCGTTTCCCGAGGTGCAGGACGTGAGCTTCGTGTCCGAGGAGCAGGCGCTCGCCCGCGCCCGCACCGAGCTGGTCGAGTTCCGCGACGCCTACCGCGACCTCAAGGCGAATCCCCTGCCGGCGTCGATCGAGGTGCGAATGAAGGAGGGGTTCCGCGAGTCCGCCAGCGTGGGGGGCGTGGCGGAGCGGATCCGCGGATTCGGCTTCGTGGACGACGTCCGCTACGGGCGCGACTGGGTGCAGCGGCTGGACCAGCTCCGCAACGTGACCGGGCTGGTGGGCCTCGTGATCGGCCTCGCCTTCGCCGGCGTCGCCGTGGTCATCATCGGCGTCACCATCCGGCTCACCATCCTCCAGCGGGCCCGCGAGATCTCGATCATGCGTCTGGTCGGCGCGACCAACTGGTTCATCCGCGGCCCCTTCCTGCTCGAGGGCGCGCTCAAGGGACTGCTCGGCGGGTTCCTCTCGCTGGCGCTCTGCTACGCCGGCTACCTGCTCTTCCGCGACACGACCGGCGGCCCCTTCGCCGGCCTCATCTTCTTCCGCCCCGAGCACATGCTGGTCATCATCATCTTCGGCGTCTGTCTCGGCCTTGGCGGGAGCCTGGTGAGCGTGGGGAGGCATCTCCGCAATGTGTAGGCGGCGGTGCGGCGGGGCGGCGGGGCAGCGGGGCGGTTGGTTGCGGAGGCTGGCTGGCCGCTTGTGGGCGCCAGCGGCCCATTGGTGTGCAGTTACTGCCCCGCTGCCCCGCTGCCCCGCCGCCCCGCCGCTGGCGGCCATCATGATGCTAGCCCTTCTCTCGCAACCCAGCCCCGCGCAGGACACCCCGGAGCTGGAACAGAGCCGGCGCCGCCTCGAAGAGATCCGCCGCGAGCGCGACCGGCTTCAGGAGCAGCAGCAGCGCCTCCAGGGGCAG
>CAYPAE010000053.1:0-9533 GCA_964408595.1 uncultured Gemmatimonadaceae bacterium
TCAGCGCGGTGCTGACCGTCCTCTACGGGGTGCACTTCTTTTCCGAGCCGGGACCACCGCTGCGATACCGGCCGAGCGGGGCGTACAGTCTCCTGGTGGTGGGCCTGATAGCTCCCGGCATCGCGGTTCTGGTCTCGCGACTTCGCGCGGCGGCCGAGCGCGGCCGCCAGGCGGAGCTCAGCCGTGCCGAGGCCGAGGCGCTGGACCGGCGCGTGTCATTCCTCTCCCAGGCCAGCTCCACCCTCGCCTCATCGCTGGACTACGACGTCACGTTTCGCGAGCTGGCGCGGATCGTGGTTCCGACGCTGGGCGACTGGTGCGCGATCCACGCGATAGACGAGCGCGGCACGCCCCGGTTCATAGCCGGCGCCCACCGCGATCCGGCGCGCGACCTCCTGGTGCGGGTGCTCTGCGAGCACGGCGATCGGCGAATCCCCTTCGGGGTGCCGGCGACGGGGGGACTGGCGCCGGTGGAGGTGACCGAGGAGCTGCTTCGCTCCCTGGCGCACGACGACGACCACCGCAAGCTCTACCGCGCCCTCAAGCCGGTGTGGGCGCTGCGGGTGCCGCTCCGCGCCAACGGACGGCTGGCCGGCGCCATCACGCTGGTGATGAGCCGGGAGTACGCCCGCGGTTTCACCGAGGAGGACATCCGCTACGCCCGGGAGCTGGGCGACCGTTCGTCGCTCGCGATCGGCGCGGGCCACGTCTTCCACGAAGCGCGCGAGGCCGATCGCCGCTACCGCCTGCTGTTCGACGCCAATCCGCAGCCAATGTGGATCTTCGACGTGGGGACCCTGGAGTTCCTCGCCGTGAACGGCGCGGCCATCCGCCACTACGGGTATTCGCGCGATGAATTTCTCTCCATGAACATCATGGACATCCACCCGGCGGAGGACGCGCCCGGTCTGCCGATGGCGACGCAGCCCGGCCGGCGCCAGGAGGCGGCGTTCACCCGCCACGAGCGGAAGGACGGAACCGTGATGGACGTGGAGATCGTCTCCCACGAGCTCGAGATGGACGGGCGGCGCGCCCGGCTGGTGCTCGTTACCGACATCAGCGACCGGACCCGCACCCGCGCCGCGCTGCACCACAGCGAGGAGCAGCTCCGGCAGGCTCAGCGACTCGACGCCGTGGGTCGCCTGGCCGGCGGCGTTGCCTATGACTTCAACAACATCCTCACCACCATCCGCGGCTTCGGCGACATCCTGCTTCGCCGGATGACGGAGGACGATCCCTGCCGCGCCGACGCCGATCAGATCCGGAAGGCCGCGGATCGTGGCGTGCTCCTCACCGGCCAGCTGCTGACCTTCGGTCAGCGCCAGATGCCCAATCCGCAGCTGCTCGACCTGCACCAGGCCATCCACTCGATGGAAGGGCTGATCCGGCGGCTGCTCGGCGCGGACATCCAGCTCGACCTTCGGCTGCTGCCGGGGACGGCGATGCTGCGCATGGATCCGGGACATCTCGACCAACTCCTGGTCAACATCATCCTCAACGCCCGCGACGCGATGCCACAGGGTGGCGTCCTCACCATCGAAACCGCCGAGCGGCAGATCGGCGCGGGGGCGAGAGCACGCCGCGTTCGCCCGGGGACATACCTGCTGCTCGCCATCCGGGACACAGGGACCGGAATGGACAGCGAGGCGCGGACCCATCTCTTCGAGCCATTCTACGCGGCGGAGCCTCGAGAGCAGCGGGCCGGCCTGGGCCTGTCCATCGTGTATGGGATCGTGCGCCAGAACGGCGGAGTAGTGCGGGTGTCCAGCGAGCCGGAGCAAGGCACCACGGTGAAGGTGTACCTGCCGAAGGCGGACCCCGACGAGCCCGAAGCCGAGATGCCGGGGGCCCTGCGGGGAAACGAGACGGTTCTCGTGGTGGAGGACGAGGACGGCGTGCGGGAGCTGGTGCGACAGATTCTCGTCGAGCACGGCCACGCGGTCCTGACGGCGCGGCACGGGCGGGACGCACTGCTGCTCGCGGAGCGCTATGAGCGTCCGATCGATCTGCTGGTAACCGACGTGGTGATGCCGGAGATGGGCGGAGGCGAGCTGGTGGAGCGCCTGACGGCCCTGAGGCCGGACCTCAAGGTCCTCTACATCTCAGGCTACACCAACGACGAGGTGCTTCGGCGCGGCGTGCACGGCACGGAGACCAGCTTCCTCCACAAGCCGTTCACCTCGGAAGGTCTGATGCGGCAGGTGCGGGAAGTGCTGAAGGGGGGCGCGCCGGTGACTACCTGACGCGGGCGCGCAGGTTCCTGAGGATGTCGGGACCCACCTCGCCGCTCAGGTGGAGCGAGATCTCTCCCACGATCCAATGCGGCTCGGCCCCCGGCGAGCTGGTGGCCTGACCGGGCCGGAGCCGCTGCTGATCGAGGAAAATCAGCCTCCCCTGGGAATCCTGATATACCACGCGCACCACGGGGCGCGCCGCATCGGCGCCGGGTGACACTCGGCCCGACGCGAGACCCATGAAGAGCTGGCTCATTCCTTCGATCACGTGCACCGGGCGGCCGAGCTGCTTGGCGGCCTCGTCGAGGCCGATGCGGAGATAGGTCTGCGCCCGCTGCTCGGGCGTGCGAGGCGCCGGAGCGGGCGCCGCGGCGGTCTGACGCGCCAGCGCATTCCGGCGACGCGCGCTGTCGAGCGCGGCCGTGGCCGCGTCGGCGCGGTCCACCTGCCGCTCGCGATCGAGCTCCTGCAGCGCGCGGGTCGCCTCGGCGCGCACGTCCGACTGCCGCTGCGGCGGCGGCTGCTCGTCCACCACCGCCTTATCGCGTGATTCCTGGAGGCTGTCCGTGTTGCCCGTTTCGCCGACGATCCCGGCCGCGACCGAAGACTCGGGCTCCTCATTCGCCGCCTTGGTGAGAGCGGGAGCCGGCGTCTGTGCGCGAGGCGCAACCCGCTTGGGCACCGACGCTGCGTTCTTCGCCTCGGCCGACTCCGACGTGTCGGGATCAGCCGCCGGCACGGCCTCCTCGCTACTCAGCACCGCGCTGGGGCTGGAGTCGGTCGAAGCCTGGGGCAAGGGAAAGGCGTCGAACTCGAAATTTCCCGATTGCCGCATCTGGTTCCCGATGTAGCCCGCGCCCACCGTCACGAGGAAGAGCGCCGCCCAACGCATGCGCCGCACGAACCGGCCGCGACCGTAGTCCGGGTTTTCGGGGATCAGGAGCGGAGGCGGCTCGGTGGACGATCCCGAGATGCGAGGCTGGCGCCGCGCAGCAGGTGCGGCACGGGCGCTCGGATGCTCGTCCACTAGGTCCGGCTCGGTGTCCGGAGGGGCCGCCGTCCGGCGGGTGGGAGAGGTGGGCACTTCGAGCAGGCCGACCAGCCGGTCGGACTCGCCGTGGAATTCCTTCACCTCGCGCAGGCGGGTGCCACAGGCAGCGCAGCTGCCGATGTGGGCCTGTATCTCTTTCACCTCGTGCAGGTCCAGCTCGCCGTCGAGCAGGGCGTGCAGGGTGCCTTCATCAAGATGCGACATGGTTGCCTCGATCCTGCGCGCGATACGCTTCGACCAGTCTCCGCCGGGCTCGCGCCAACGTGGTGCCAACCGCCCCCTTCGCGAGTCCGAGCGTGGAAGCGATCTCGTCGTACCCGAAGCCCTCCGCCTTGAGCAGGAGTGCCTCGCGATCCCGCTCGTTCAGCTTCGCCAGCGCGGCTCTCACTCGCGCGACGTCCTCGTTGCGCTCCAGGTCCGCGTCCGGCCCGGCGGCGGGCCGGTCCTGCTCGTTGCGCAACAACTCCAGCCGACGACCTCGGGTCACTGCCCTGCGACCATCCTCCCGCACCAGGTTCAGCGCCACGGCGAAGAGCCAGGGCCGCGGGTTGTCGGGTGGGGCCGAAACTGCTCTGGCGAAGGTCTCCTGCGCCAGGTCCTCGGCCCGATCCCGATCGCCCGTCCGGCGGTAAAGCATCCGGACGAGCGAGGGGTAGTACTCTTCGAACAACCGGGCGAGATCGGCCGTCATGTGCCCCTGAAGTTTCGGACCAGCGCCGCAAGCTCGCCCGGCTTCCAGGATTCGATACCCTGGTGGGCGATCCTGATGCTGCCTCGCCGGCCCGCCACCAAAACGTCTTCGCCGGCCGTGAGATAAGGGGCCAACTCCGGCAACATTCGCACCAGGGCGAAATATGCGGGGCTGTAGGAGGCCACGGCCGTGATAGGGATCCTATCGGTGTTTCCGATGTCAGTCCAGACCGAATCCCTGAGGACGAACATCCGGCCCCCCACCTGCTTAGGCGCTTCCCGGCCGCCGATCGGCCCCGATCCGCCGATCAGGCCGGCCGCGACCTCGTCGGCGCTATGTAAAGTCTTTGCCTCAGCGAACTTGGCGCTCCGGCGCGCCCGGTCGAAGGCAGCGGCGCCGGTCTGGTTCCGGGCCTCCTCGAGCCGGGGCATGGGCGGCGGGGCGTTGGCGACCCGCTCCGGCTCCTGCACCAGGTACGAGGTGTACTCGGTAAGGATGCCGAAGCGAAGCCCCAGGTCTCTCATTTCCTCCATGAGAACCGGCGAGGGCCCCTCGACACGGATGAGACGCGTCAGCTCGCCGATCCGGCGGGCGGCCCAGAGCCGGGGAATGAACCCGTTCCCGGGCTCCGAGGAGGCGAACGTCGCCTGCGTCTCCACCCGTTCCCGCGCACCGTTCCGAGTGCCCGCCACGACCAGGCGACCCGAGCCGCGCTCACGGTAGCGGCCGAAAACGACCAGCTCTTCTCCGTAGAACAGATCCGGCAGCCGCGCGGGTTGCTGCACAACCAGCTCCACGGGCGACTCCGCGATCCGCAGATCCACCAGCGCCGGATGACGCAGCTTGCTCAAGAGCACGCCCACGGCGGACTCCACGCTGGCGCCCGGGGGAACGTACTCCACCGCGCCCCGGCCTTCGGCGGCGAGCCGGTCGAGGAGATAGGTGTTCACGTCGTGGCCGACACCGACCGGAAAGATCCGCGCCCGCCCGATGCGCGCCGCCGCGTTCCCGGCGATGCGCTCCGGAGCCTGCTCGCCCACCGAGGGTATCCCATCGCTGACCAGAATGATCTGGCCGAGACGCTCGGCGTCACTGGGGGCGTCGAGCGCGGCTTCGAGCGCGCCGGCGAGGTTGGTGCCACCTTCCGCGGCCAGACCGTCCACGAACTCGCGCGCGTCGGTGAGATTGGCGCGCGTCGCCGCCACCGGCTCGTCCCGGAAGGTGCGGACCGCGCCGGAGAAGGCGATGACCCGGAACCGGTCGTTCGGGCCGAGCGTGCCCAGGGCCTGCTGCAGCGCGGCTTTGGCCTGCTCGAGCTTGGTTCCCGACATCGAGCCCGAGACGTCCACCACCAGCGTGAGATCGCGGGGCATCGCCTGCGCGCGGCCGGCCGGACCGGGCGCGAGCAGCAGCATGAAGTATCCGTCTTCGCCACCGGACGCATGGGTGAGCAGGGTGGCTCCGGCCACCGGTCGCCGGAGCGGAAGGAACAGCTCCACGTCGCCCGCGTTCCCCGGGGAGACCGTGATGTCGAGCCTGCCGCCGTTGGTCCGGCTGTCGATCGTGTGGGTGGGAGAGTAGGGGGTACCGTACAGGTCGCCGCGCGCGATCTCGATGCGCAGCTCGGTGGCGCTGTCCGAGCCGCGCAAGCCGAGCGCGTAGCGGAGCCGAAGCGCGTCGCCCTGCCGAGTGAGGAGCTGAGTATACCGAAGGGCGACTCTGCGGGTCTCGCCGGGCTGGATAGGGAAGACCTGGGCCCTGACCAACCCGTGTCCGGCGAGGGTAAGGAGGGCCGGGTCCTTCTGGCGTCGTACGATGCTCTCGTAGATCTCGCGCGCCTTGTCCGCGTCCATGGTCTCGCCGCGGAGCTCCTCGTCGTTGAGCCAGAGCGAGAAGTCGGTGAACGACGCCTCGCCGGCGAGCGGGTAGAAGTAGCTTCCTTCCGCCACGGCTGGGCCACCGTTCCGGAACCGCTCCTCGACTTGTACCCGGGCGACCCGGTCGTCCACGGCGATGGTCACCCGTGACCCCACCCGCGACACCGGTCCCGCAGGAGCCCCCGGCCGGCGACCTTCGATCTCCATCCATCCTTGGGCGAAGGAGGGGTGCAACGGACTGCACAAACCGACGAGCAGAACGAGCAGCGGCGAGCGGCGCATCGAGACGCTCCGGATTCGGGGTCCGAGGAGATGCTTCGTCGCGGAAGACTTGCACGCCCAGCGCAATGTCCGGCGCGTGTGACGGCGCTCACACTCGCGGTGCCCGCGCTTGCCTGTCGAGCGCAAAGGTATGAGGTTGAGTCTTATGAAGCGTGCCACGGTGGAAACGGATTCTTCGCTCAGCCAGGAACGAGTGCAGCTGGTCGAGGAGACGAGCCGCGCCCTTCAAGGGGCCGGCGAGCTCGAGGCCGTGTTGGGTGTGGCGCTGGAATCGGTAGTGCCCACGCTGGCCGAGCTCGCCGTGCTGGTCCTCGATGAGGCCCCGGGGGCACCCTGCGTGGAGGTGGCGCACGTGCGACCGGAACATGCACTCCGGCTCCGGCGCGAGGTGACGGCCTCCCTGGATGCCATCCGCCACGCCGCGCAATCCAACTCTCGTGAAGGTCGCTACTCCCGCTGGATCCCCGCCGTCACCGACAGCTCCACCCGCTTCGGAACCAGCAGTGACGATCGACTCCGCGCCCTGCTCCGTTCCTTCGACGTCCGGTCGCTCATCGTCGTCGGTCTCCGGGCAAGCGGCAGAACGATCGGTGGGCTTGCGCTCGCGCGGTCGGAGACCGGCGAGCCCTTTCGTGCCGCCGACTTCGCCACGGCGCAGGTACTCGGCCGCCGCGTCGCCCTGGCATTGGAATCGGCGATGCTGCAGGAGAACCTCGAGGTCGAGATCGACCGGCGGTCGAGGGTAGGCGAGGCCATCCACAAGTGGATCCGGGTGTTCGATCTGGCCTGGTGGGGGGCTGCGGTGGTGGACGGCACCGACCGCCGGATCGATACGGTCAATCCGGCCTTCGTCCGGCTGCACGGATACGATGAGCCCGCGAGCCTCGCGGGGCGACTCTTCTCGGACCTGGTTCCTCCCGATCGAGCCGGGGAGCTGGAGGAATGGCCGTCCGGAGTGGAAGGGAAGGTGTACGAGACGGTCCACGTCCGCCCCGACGGGACGACAGTACCGGTGCTGGTGAGCGTCACCCCGCTGGACGACGGCAAGCACCCCGGCTCGTACGTGGTGACGGTTCAGGACCTCAGCGATCTCAAACGCACCGAGGAGCGGCTTCAGCGCGCGCAGCGGATGGAAGCCGTCGGCCGATTGGCCGGCGGCGTGGCGCACGAAGTGAACAACATGATGACGATCATCCTGGGCTTCAGCGATCTGCTGACCCGCGAGCCGACCACACCGGACGACCGGCAGCGCGAGGTCGAGGAGATCCGGAAGGCGGCGCTGCGGGCCGCGAAGATCACCACCCACCTGCTCGCCTTCAGCCGGCAGCAGGTGCTTCAGCCCAGCGACCTTCGGCTGAACCCGGTGGTCGAAGCGATGGTGCCGGTCCTCCGCCTGATGCTGCCTGCCAACGTGAAGGTGCAGACGTCGCTGGCGCCGCTCGACGTCGTGGTGCGCGCCGATCGCTCCCAGCTGGAGCAGGTTCTGATCAACCTCACGTTCAACGCCCGCGATGCGATGACATCGGGGGGCACCATCAGAGTCACGACCGAGTCGCGCCGGCTCGACGAGGCAGCGGGCCAGCGGCTCATCGGGATCCCCATTCCTGCGGGGCGCTACGGGCTGGTCTCCGTGGTGGACACCGGTCACGGGATGGACCAGTCCACCCTGGCGCAGGTGTTCGAGCCGTTCTTCACCACCAAGCCAATGGGTTTGGGCACCGGTCTCGGCCTCTCCACCGTCTATGGCATCGTGAAGCAGAGTGGGGGGTACGTCTGGGTCGAGAGCAGTCCCGGGGAGGGAACCAGCTTCACCGTGTGTCTTCCCGAGGTCAGGGGCGGGGGCACCGAGAGCGCGGAGGAGTCCCGAGAGGCGCCGATGGCGCAGGGGCGCGGTGGAACGGTCCTGATCCTCGAGGACGAGGACGGGGTGCGGGAGCTCGCCGCCAGGATTCTATTCGAGCGCGGATACCGGGTAGTTCAAGCCCGAAACGGGGGCGAGGCGCTGGCCGCCCTTCGCGACGGGGCCTCGAGTCCCAACCTGCTCCTCACGGACGTCATCGTGCCAGACATGGGCACCGGAGAGCTCGAGTGGCAGGTGCACGCCCTCCGGCCGGACCTCCCCATCCTTTATATGTCGGGATACCCCCGAGACGACATCGTCGACCGGGGGCTGCTCCGGGAGGATCAGCCATTCCTCCAGAAACCGTTTACCAGTGACGACTTAGCCAGCGATGTCGGGCGGATGATCTCCCGGCCCTGAGGCCGTGGTGGGCCGGTGCGATCAGCGTTATTTTTCCGGCTGATGCACTCCACGGCCACCCGCCGAGGTGAGGGGGACCAATGCAGACCGACACGATGGCCGTCGCCAACCAGGCGACCGATACCTTCCCGATCAACGGCACGGACTTCGTCGAGTTCTTCGTCGGCAACGCGAAGCAGGCCGCCCAGTACTACCGCTCGGCTTTCGGGTACCAGGTCCTCGCCTACCAGGGGCCCGAGACCGGCACCCGAGACCGCGCCAGCTACCTCCTCCAGCAGAACAAAGTCCGCCTGGTTCTCACCTCGGCCCTCACGCCGGACCACCCGATCGCCGAGCACGTGAGCCGTCACGGCGACGGCGTCCGCGACATCGCGCTCTGGGTGGACGACGCGCGGGAGGCCTTCGCCCTCGCGGTGGAGCGGGGCGCGCGCCCGGCGGCCGAGCCGGCGGTATTGCGGGATGAGGACGGCGAGGTCGTCATCGCCGGCATCCACACCTACGGCGACACGATCCACAGCCTGGTGGAGCGCCGGAACTACCGGGGTGCATTTCTCCCGGGATTCAGGCCGGTCGAGAGCCGCTACAATCCGGCGCCGGTCGGACTGCAGCACGTGGACCACTGCGTGGGCAACGTCGAGCTGGGCCGGATGAACACCTGGGTCAAGTTCTACGAGGACGTGATGGGCTTCCGCAACCTGATCTCGTTCGACGACAAGGACATCTCGACCGAGTACAGCTCGCTGATGTCGAAGGTCGTCGCCAACGGGAACGAGCGGATCAAGTTCCCCATCAACGAGCCGGCGAAGGGCAAGAAGAAGTCGCAGATCGACGAGTATCTGGAGTTCTATGGGGGGCCGGGCGTCCAGCACCTGGCGATCGCCACCGACAACATCATCGAGACCGTCACCGCGCTGCGCGACCGGGGTGTGGAGTTCCTCCGGGTGCCGACCACCTACTATGCCGATCTCCAGGCCCGCGTGGGAAAGATCGACGAGCCGGTGGACATCCTGGCCGATCTCGGCATCCTGGTGGACCGCGACCCCGACGGCTACCTGCTCCAGATCTTCACCAAGCCGGTGCAGGACCGCCCGACGCTCTTCTACGAGATCATCCAGCGCAAGGGTGCCCGCAGCTTCGG
>CAYPAE010000054.1:0-9388 GCA_964408595.1 uncultured Gemmatimonadaceae bacterium
CCTGAGCGAGGCGAAGGGGACCATACAGCCATGGTCCCCTTCACTGCGTTCAGGGTGACAACCCATCATCCTTCCGTTGCCACCTTCGCCTTCCCCCGGTTCTTCTCCACCTCCACCCTCAGCTGCCCGCACGCCGCATTGATGTCGAGTCCCCGGCTCCGGCGCACCGTCGCCTCGATCCCCTGATTGCGGAGCCGGTCGGCGAAGCGCCGGATGCCCGCCGTCGTCGTGGGCGTGAGATCCGGCGCGCCCCCCGGGTGCAACGGCAGGATGTTCACCAGCGCGCCGAGCCGTCGCGCCAGCTTCGCGAGACGGTCCGCGTCGGCGTCGGCGTCGTTGGTCCCGGCGATCATCACGTACTCGAACGTCACCCGCTTCCGGAACGCCTCGGCCGCCCGCAGCACGGCCTCCAGATCGTATTTCTTCTCGATCGGCATGATGCCGAGCCGCTGCGCCGTCGTCGTGGCGTGCAGCGAGATCGCCAGCCGGAACTGCTCCGGCCGCTTGGCGAGCTGCTTCATGCCCGGCAGGATGCCCACCGTGGACACCGTGATGTGGCGCGCCCCGATCCCCAAGCCGTCGGGCGCGTTGAGGATGCTGAGCGCTACGTCCACCGCGCTCCAGTTGAGCAGCGGCTCACCCATGCCCATGAACACGATGTTGGTGGGCTTGTCTTCCGGCGTCCGCAGGACGATCTCCCGCACCTGCCCGGCGATCTCGAACGGCGTGAGGTTCCGCCGGTAGCCCATGCGGCCGGTCGCGCAGAAGGAGCAGCGCAGCGCGCAGCCGGCCTGGGACGAGATGCAGAGCGTGCGGCGGGTGCCGCTCGGGATGAGCACCGATTCGATCGCCTCGCCGTCGGAGAGACGCCAGAGATACTTCCGGGTCCCGTCGACCGACTGCTGTACCACGTCGGCGTGGAGGCGGGGGAGGGGTTGCGCCAGGTCCAGCTCGGCGCGAAGCGCGGCCGGCAGCTCGGTCGCCCCGGCCCAGCTTTCGACCGGCGACACCCAGAGCCGGCGCATGAGCTGGTCCGCGCGGTAGCGCGGCAGGCCCCGGTCGGCCGCCCAGGCCTCGAGCGCGGCGTAGGCCTGAGCGGGGGCAAGATCGAGCGGCGACGGGGCGGGGGGACGATCGATCACGGGACCTGCCGGCGAGATGCGAGGGGTTGGCGCGGAAGCGCCTCTAACCGGCGAAGATAGCCCCGATTGAGGCCGCGGGAAAGCCCCAGCTGGACGGCTAACCGCAAGGTGGATTTTGCATTGCCCCCCCTCCGCGCGGCGGTTACGTTTGTGCCATGCTTCCCCGCTCCGCGTCGTGCTGCTAACCGAGCTGCTGACACCGGATCGGCTCGTGGTGCCGCTGGCTGCCCGCGACAAGCGGGCGGCCATTTCCGAACTGGCGCGCCATCTGGTCGACCGCGCCGGCGGCGACTTCGATCAGGTGCTCGGGGCCATCGAAGAGCGCGAATCGGTCCTGACCACCGGCATCGGCTTCGGCGTGGCGATTCCGCACGCCCGATCGGCCGCCGTGAAGGAGCTGACCGTCGTCGGCGGCGTGAGCGAGGCGGCGGTGCCGTTCGACTCGATCGACGGCGAGCCGGTCCGCCTGTTCTTTCTCATCGTGGGCCCGGACGCTTCGGCGGGGCTCCACGTCAAGATCCTGAGTCGCATCGCCCGGTTGGTACGGAGGGAGAACGTCCGCCAGCGGCTGGTCGACGCGCGGACCCCAGATGAGTTCTATCGCATCCTCGTCGACGCCGAAGCGCGCTAAACCCGCAGCGACCGCTTTCCGCACCCATCTCGCCGGCGCCCTCACCCGGGCCGACGTCGGCCGCGAAGTCCGGCTCGGCGGCTGGGTCCACCGCCGCCGGGATCTCGGCGGCCTGGTCTTCATCGACCTGCGCGACCGGGCCGGCCTGGTCCAGCTCTCCTGCAATCCCGCGTGGACTCCGTCCGACGTCATGGCACGCGCCGCGGGCCTCGGGGCGGAGACGGTCGTGCTGGCGCGCGGCACGATGGAGCTCCGGCCCGAGCCGTCGCGCGACCAGGCCCTGGTGTCGCGCGAGGTCGAGCTGCACGTCACCGGGCTGGAGGTGGCGGGGCCCGCGCAGACGCCGCCGATTCCGGTCGCGCGCAAGGAGAAGGAAGATCTCCCGGCCGAAGAGCTGCGCCTGCGGCACCGGGTGCTCGATCTCCGCCGCCCCGAGCTCCAGCGCAACCTGCTCCTCCGCCACCGTCTCATGCAGGTGACCCGGCGCTACTTCGATCACCTGGGGTTCCTGGAGATCGAGACGCCGATCCTCACCAAGCCGACGCCGGAGGGCGCGCGCGACTACCTGGTGCCGAGCCGGGTACACCGGGGAGAGTTCTTCGCGCTCCCCCAGTCGCCGCAGCTCTACAAGCAGCTGCTCATGATGGCGGGGCTCGACCGCTACTTCCAGATCGCCCGCTGCTTCCGCGACGAGGACCTCCGCGCCGACCGGCAGCCGGAGTTCACCCAGATCGACGTGGAGGCTTCGTTCGTGGGCCTAGAGGACGTGCTCGGGTTCGGGGAAGGGATGGTCGAGGCGCTCTGGGCCGAGGCGGGGTTCACCGTCGAGATGCCGATCGAGCGGATGCGCCACGCCGACGCGCTGGAGCGCTACGGCAGCGACAAGCCCGATCTCCGCTTCGGGCTCGAGTTCTTGGACGCGACCGAGGTCTTCCGCCCAGCGGACTTCTCGATCACCCGGAGCGCGATCGGGGCGGGCGGCCGGGTGCGCGGGATCCGGGTGCCGGGCGGCGCGTCGCTCACCCGGAAGCAGGTGGACGAGATCGAGGCGGCGGCGAAGGCACTGGGCGCGGCGGGAGTGCTGCGGCTCAAGCTGACCGGCGGCGCGCTCGAGGGAGGCCCGGCGAAGTATCTCGGTCCCGACGCTCCCCCGGCGCTCGGCCTGGCCGACGGCGATCTCTGCCTCCTGGTGGCCGGCCCTGATCACGTCACCGGTCCGGCGCTCGACCGGGTCCGGCACGAGGTGGCCCGCCGGCTCGACCTGATTCCGGAGGGCGTGAATCGTTTCGTCTGGATCGTGGACTTTCCGCTCTTCGAGCGCGATCCCGCGACCGGCGCGCTCGCCTCGGTGAACCACCCGTTCACCGCGCCGCATCCCGAGGATCTCCACCTTCTGGACACCGCGCCGGAGCGGGCGCGCGCGCTGGCCTACGACATGGTGCTCAACGGCACCGAGCTCGGCGGCGGGAGCCTTCGCATCGCCGATCCGGCGCTGCAACAGCGGATCTTCGGCCTGCTCGGGATCGCGGCCGACGTAGCAGAACAGCGATTCGGGTTTCTGCTCGAGGGGCTCCGCGCCGGCGCCCCGCCCCACGGGGGCTTCGCCTTCGGCATGGATCGCATCGTGATGCTGCTGTCCGACGCGGACTCGCTGCGCGACGTGATCGCCTTTCCCAAGACCACGGCGCAGCGCGCGCTCTTCGAGGGGGCGCCGTCGCCGGTCGACGCCCGGGACCTGGAAGAATTACACCTGGAGATAAGGCAGGAGGGAAAAGCGTGAAAAGTGAGAGGTGATTCACTCTTCACGCAGTTCTGGTTTATGGCCGACGACATCCAACATCGCATCTCCGCCGAAGGGGCGGACCCGCTGCTCTTCGCCGGGGTGAACGAGAGCAACCTGCAGGAGCTGCAGCGGACCCTGGGCGTGCGGATCTCCTACCGTGGCGACGCGGTGACCGTGTCCGGAGCCGCGGAGCAGGTCGAGCGCGCGGCGCCGGTGGTGCAGGGGCTCCTCGACCTGGCACGCATCGGCGAGCCGGTGACCCCGGACGATGTCTACCGCCTGGCGGCGGACGCTCCCACCGGCGAGGCGCTGACGGCGGGCGACGGCAAGATCGTCCTGCCCGGGCTCCGGCGCGCCATCTCGCCCAAGACCCAGGGTCAGCGCGACTACCTCCAGGCGATCGCCAACCACGACATCGTGGTCAGCATCGGCCCCGCCGGAACCGGGAAGACGTATCTGGCGGTGGCGAAGGCGGTCGAGGCGCTCGCGCGGAAGCGGGTCAAGCGGATCATCCTCGCCCGGCCGGCGGTGGAGGCGGGTGAGTCGCTCGGCTTCCTGCCCGGCGACCTCCAGGCCAAGGTCGATCCATACCTCCGCCCGCTCTACGATGCGCTGGAGGACATGATGCCGCACGACCGGGTGCAGCGGGCGCTGGAGACCCGGACCATCGAGATCGCGCCGCTGGCGTACATGCGCGGGCGCACGCTGGCCGACGCCTTCATCATCCTGGACGAGGCACAGAACGCCACCGGCGCCCAGATGAAGATGTTCCTCACCCGGCTCGGGGTGAACAGCAAGACCGTCGTGACGGGCGACAAGACGCAGATCGACCTGCCCCGGCGCGAGGAGTCGGGACTGGTGCAGGTGGAACGGGTGCTGTCGGGAATCGAGGGGATCGCGTTCTGCTATCTGAACGAGACGGACGTAGTCCGTCACCGGCTCGTGCGCGAGATCATTCGGGCCTATGCGGAAGACCAGAGCGGCTGATGTCGCCTAGCGACCGGACCCTGCCTCCCAGACCGGCGACCAGCCGCGGCCTCGGCGAATCGATCCGGTTCCACCTGGTGCGCTGGTTGCCCCTGGTGGGAGCCGCGGTGGTGGGCTACGCGGTGTTCCCGCCGCCCGCGCTCGTCATCACGGCACTGCCAGCCACGGGTCAGATCGCGCACCGCACCGTCGTCGCCCCCTTCTCGTTCGAGACGCCCAAGTCCGCCGAGGAAATCAGCAGCGAGGGCGGGTCCCGCGCGTTCAGCGTGCGGCCGGTATACCGCTACAGCCCTACGGCGTACGACTCCGCGCTGGCGGCGGCGCGCTCCTTCTTCGGCGAGCTCGAGCGGGCCGAACAGCAGGGCCCCGACCTGCTGCGTGCGGTGGCGGCCACCCGGGTGAGCCTGGGGCCGACCGAGACCGAGTTTCTCACCGTCGAGTCACAGCGCCGGCGAGTGCAGTCGGTGGTCACCCATTTCCTGGCGGAGATGCTCTCGCGCGGCGTCGCGGACGCCGGCGTGTTGCGCAGCGAGCCCAGCCGCCAGGTGAGTCTTCGCCGGGGAGAAGCCGAGACGATCGTCCCGCGCGATTCCCTTCTCTCCTTCGCCGACCTGATGGAGCGGGCGGAGGCCGCGGCCAGCGCCATCGAGAGCCCGGCCGGACAGCGCGCGGTCCGGCGGCTGGTCAGCGCGTTCTACCATCCCACGATCGTGCCGGACCTCGCCCTCACCTCGTCACGCCGGGAGCAGCTCCGCGCGAGCGTGGATCCGGTGAAGTACTACGTGAGCGCCGGCGAGCGGATCACGACGCTGGGGCAGCCTGTCACCGCCGTCGGTCGGGCGAAGCTCGCGGCGCTCCAGGTCGAGGTCGGGCGGCGGGGAAGCGGGCATCCCCTGCTTCGCGGCGCCGCCGGCGCCCTGCTCTACAACGGGGTGGTGATGGCGGCATTCTGGCTACTCTTGCTCTTCTACCACCGGGAGACGTACGACAAGCTCCGTGAAGTCGTGTTCTTCGGCGTGCTCTTCTCGCTCGTCCTGCTCCTGACGGCGGGTCTCTACCAGGCGTTCCCGGGGCGGCCGGAGCTGGTGCCGATCCCCTTCGCGGCGATCGTGGTCACGCTGCTCTACAACGGCCGGGTCGGCGTGGCGGCCGCGCTGACGCTCGCCGTCCTGCTCGACGGCCAGTGGGCGCTCCGCGGCAGCTCGATCCTCTTCTTCGGGCTGGTGAGCGGCGTGGCGGGAGCGGTGGGCATTCGCGTGGTTCGCCGCCGCCGGCACCTGTATCTGACGATCGGCGTCATGGCGGCCGCCTCGGTCCTGGCATCGGTGACGGTGGGTCTGATCCAGGGGTGGAGCACGGTCGTGATCGGCGCCAGCGCGTTTCTCGGCGTGCTGATGGCCCCGGCGAGCGCCTCGCTCGCCATGATCGTGATGCCGATCGCCGAGTCCGCCACCCGCATCACCACCGATCTCACGCTGCTGGAGCTCTCCGACCTCGGCCGGCCGCTGCTCCGCCGCCTCGCGCTGGAGGCCCCGGGCACCTGGGCGCACAGCCTGGCGATGGCGAACCTCTGCGAGTCGGCCTGCAACATCATCGGGGCGAACGGGCTGCTGGCGCGGGTCGGCTGCTATCACCACGACGTGGGCAAGCTGGCGAATCCGCGCTACTTCATGGAGAACCAGGCCGGCGGGCCGAGCCCGCACGACGAACTGAGCCCGGCCGAGTCGGCCAAGATCATCCGCAATCACGTGCTGGACGGGATCGCGCTGGCGGAGGATGCTGGCCTTCCTGATGTTGTCAAAGCCTTTATACCAGAACATCATGGGACCACTGAGCTCAGCTATTTTCTGAGCCGAGCCCGGCTGTTGTCGTCGGATGGCCGGGTGAATCCGGCCGACTTCCGGTATCCGGGGCCCCGGCCGCAGTCCGCCGAAACCGCGGTGGCCATGCTGGCCGACTCGGCGGAGGCGGTCGTGCGAGTGCTGGACGACCGGAGCCCGGAGCTGGTCCGGGAGGCGATCGAGCAGCTGGTGGCGCAGAAGCTTTCCTCGGGGCAGCTCGACGAGGCTCCGCTCAGCTTGGTGGACCTCGACCGGATCAAGCGGGAGTTCGCCCGAGTCATGTCGGGCACCTACCACAAGCGCATCGGGTACCCCCGTGCCGCCGGCGTCCCGCCGGAGCTCGAGACCGCCGAGCGTGCGTGAGGTGGTGGTCAGCGGCCGCCGCCTTCCGCTGTCGTCCACCTTGGTCCGCCGGGTGGTCGAGGGCGTGCTCGAGGGTGAGCGCCACCCCGCGCTGGTTTCGGTCACCTTCCTCGGCCGCGACGCGATGCGGCGCATGAACGCCACCCACAAAGGCCGGGACCTGCCCACCGACGTACTGGCCTTCGCGATGACCGACGGCGCCGGGCGCACTGTGGGCGACGTCTACATCTGCCCCTGGGTTGCCGCTCGCGAGGCGAAGGCGCGCGGGGTGCCGCTCCGCGAAGAGCTGATTCGCCTGGTGGTTCACGGGACCCTGCACGCTCTGGGGCGCACCCATCCGGAGGGTCCCGCGCGGACCCGGTCCGCGATGTGGCGCCGCCAGGAGCGCTACGTCGGAGAGTTGGCGTGATCGCGTTCCTCCAGCTCTTCCTCGCGCCGCTGGTGGCCGCCGCGCTCACTCTCTGGGCGGCCTGGCTGGCGCTCGCGGCGGAGTCGGACGCCGACCTGCCGCGCGCGCTGGGCGGCGACTCCGCGCAGCCGGTGCAGGGCGGCTCGCTCTCGCGCCACCTGCATGTGGCCCACCTCGCCCTCCTGGTGCTCGCCGGCGCCGCGGCCGGCGCGGCGGTCGCCTGGTGGGCGCGCTCGCCGATGGGCGGGCTCATCCGACTGGTTCCGGCGATCGGGCTGGTCTGGATCGTCGGCGACCTGCTGCCGAGGCTGGTCGCCGCGGTCGCGCCGGAGCTCACCCGCCCCGCCCGTCGCGGCGCGGCGGCGACGCTCGCGCCGCTCCGGCCCTTTCTCCGGCTCGCGGGCTGGGCCGACGCCAGGGCGCGAAACCGGATCCCCACCCATCCCGCCCGGAACGCCGGGCCCGCCGAGCGCGACATGCTGCTCGGCGTCTTCACGCTGGCGGACACCACGGTCGCGGAGGTGATGACGCCGCGCATCGACATCGTGGCGGTGGACTCCTCCGCCAGCCGGGAGGAGGTCATGGCGATACTCCGGCGCTCGGAGCACGCGAGACTGCTGGTGTACGACGGACACCCTGACGCCGTCGCCGGCGTCATCTACGCGAAGGACATCCTCGCCGGCACCGATGGCGGCGCGCCCTGGAACGCCGTCACCCGTCCGGCCGCCTTCGTGCCCGAGGGCAAGACGCTCGACCGGCAGCTCCGGGACTTCCAGCGCGGGCCCAGCCATCTCGCGGTCGTGGTGGACGAGTTCGGCGGCACGGCCGGCATCGTCACCCTGGAGGACATCCTGGAGGAGATCGTCGGTGAGATCCAGGACGAGTACGACACCGACGAGGTGGCGCCGATCCAGGTGGTGGGGCCCGACCAGCTCCGGGTCGAGGGAGGCGTCGCGCTTTCCGAGCTCGAGGGGGTGCTGGGACACAGCTTCGCGCGGGAGGACGTGAGCACGGTCGGCGGGCTGGTGCTCGCCGAGTTCGGCCGCGTCCCCCGCGCCGGCGAGAGCATCGACCTCCAGGGCTACCGGCTCAGCGTGGATCAGGTCGCCCGCCGGCGGGTGCGGCGGGTGGGTGTGCAGCGCATCGCGGAGATGGCGCCGGTCGGCGCCACGGAGCGCGCCGTCCCATGATCTGGCTCGTGGTTGCGATCGGGCTCCTGATCGCCGTCTTCGGGGCCACCGCGGGTGCCGCGCTCATCACGGTGAGCCGCGCGGAGCTGACCCGCGCGGTGGGACGGCGGCTCCGCGGCGCGACGCCGTCGCTCGCGTGGCTCGCCGAGGTGGACGCCGAGCTGACCGCCGCCTCGGCGACGACATCGCTCGGCGTGCTGATCGTCGGTGCGGCGCTGCCGGCGCTGCTCGCCGGCTCGGGACGGAGCCTGCTCGTCGTCCTGCTGGCGCTGGTCGGCGTTCCGCTCGTGCTCCTCGCCGCGTATCTGGTGCCGCGATGGCTGACGCTGCCGAGGGCGCAAGGGGTCGCCGACCGGGTGATGCCGCTGCTCCGGCCCTGGAGCCGGGTGCTCGGACTGGTGCTCCCCGTCCGCGCCGCGAAGCGGCCCAACGACCTCCGATCCATCTGGCGAGAGGGAGCGGCGGTCGGCCTTCGCGCCGATGACGAGCTGGTCATGGTCGGCGGCGTGATGGCGTTTAGCGTCCGGCCGGTGCGCGAGGTGATGACGCCCCGGACCGACCTGGTGGCGGTGGACGAGCACGCGGCCCTGGAGGACATCCGCCTGGTCTTCGCCCAGAGCGGCTACAGCCGGATCCCGGTCTACCGCGGCACGCTCGACGAGATCGTCGGGATGCTGCACGCGTTCGATCTGTTCAAGCTGCGGCCGGGCGATCCGCTCCCGGTCCGCCCGGTGGCCGTGACGCCGGCCAGCCGGACCTGCGGCGACCTGCTGCTCGACATGCAGCGCGAGCGGCGGCACCTCGCCGTGGTGCTGGACGAGTTCGGCGGCACGCTCGGCATCGCGACGCTCGAGGACCTCCTCGAGGAGCTGGTGGGCGAGATCCGCGACGAGCACGACGACGAGGTGCGGCCCGAGCCGGCCGGCGGGCCCACCGTCTTCGAGACCGACGGCAACCTGTCGCCGGAGGCGATCGAGGAGCGGTTCGGGGTGGAGGTTCCCGCCGGGCTATCCACTTCCGTGGCGGGGCGGATCGTGGAGTG
>CAYPAE010000055.1:0-9176 GCA_964408595.1 uncultured Gemmatimonadaceae bacterium
AGGAAGTGTTCGCAGAACTGCCGGTAGCCCACCCAGGGTGAGCCCTCGTCCCGGGGCTCGAACGAGAGCGTGTCTATGAAGAGCGGGCGCCCACCGACGAACTGCACGTTGTAGGCGCTCGCGTCGCGCAGGGTGAACCCGCGGGCGAGCGCCCGCTCCTGAAGCTCGAGCGTGAGCAGTGCCGCGTCCCGAAGCTGGCCGAACGACCATTCGTACGGGTAGGATACGAAACCCACCCGTTCCGGCTGGAGCACGGCGACCGCCTCGGAGGACGCGGCCAGGCCGAGCGGCGCCTCGTGATGCCGGACGAGCAGGCGACGCTCCTCGAGATCGGCGCAGAGTCCCGAGTCGAGAAACGCCCGGAAGCGGTCCTGGAAGACGCGATTGACCTGGCGGTAGAGCGTTCCGTCCCTGGTGTAGACGAATCCGCTGGGGTCGCGGTAGGACGCGCCTAGCGCTTGTGCGCCCATCGGCGCGGCGAGAGTGAGCGGAAGAGGGCCTTCAGAGTCTCCCGGACCCGCCCGAACAGGGCGACGGCGGACAGGGCCCCGGCGAAAAGCACCTGGAGCGCCAGGCTCCCGAGGGTGGGATCTATGTACATATAGCCTCGGCGGTTCCAGAGTCCGGTGGGGAGGGGTCCGCAGGAAGGTAACGAACCCGTCACAGAACAATAATAACCCCCGCCGAGGCAGCCGGGAGTGCGCTGGGTCACGCCTCCCAGATCGTCTTGATGTTGACGAACTCGCGGATGCCGTAGGAGCTCAGCTCCCTACCGTAACCGGATTCCTTGACTCCACCGAAGGGAACCCGCGGGTCCGAGGCCACCATGGCGTTGATGAACACCATGCCGGCCTCCAGGTCCGCAGCGAACCGGGCCCGCTCGGCGTCGTTCCGGGTCCAGGCGCTCGCGCCCAGGCCGAATGGCGAGTCGTTCGCCAGCCGGATCGCGTCGTCGATCCCCTTCACCCTGAAGAGCAGCGCCACCGGTCCGAAGACCTCTTCGTAGTACGCGGGTGAATCGGGGGTGATCCCGGAGAGCACGGTAGGCGTGTAATACCAGCCCGGCCGGTCGAGCGTGCGCCCGCCGGTCAGGAGCCGGGCACCGGCCTTGACGCTTTGCTCGACCTGGTCGGCGATGGTCCGAAGCTGCGCCTCGGTCGCCAGAGGGCCGACGTCGGTCCTGGAGTCCATGGGGTCTCCCACCACCAGCGCCTCCATTCCGGCGACGAACCGGTGCTCGAACTCGTCGGCCACCGCGTCGGCGACGATGAAGCGCTTGGCCGCGATGCACGATTGGCCGTTGTTCACCACCCGCGCCTTGACCGCGGTCTGGGCCGCGGCGTCCAGATCGGCGCCGGCCATGACGATGAACGGATCGCTGCCGCCGAGCTCGAGAACCGTCTTCTTCATCGCCTTGCCGGCGGACGAAGCGACCTGGCTGCCGGCCGCGTTGCTGCCGGTGAGGGTGACGGCGGCGACCCGGCGGTCCTCGATCACCGACTTCACCTGGGCGGTCTCGATCAGCAGCGTCTGGAAGACGCCTTCGGCGAACCCGGCGCGGCGGAAGATCTCCTCGATGGCGAGCGCGCACTGGGGGACGTTGGAGGCGTGCTTGAGCAGCCCGACGTTCCCCGCCATCAGCGCCGGCGCGGCGAAGCGGAAGACCTGCCAGAAAGGAAAGTTCCACGGCATGATCGCGAGCACCGGACCGATCGGCTGGAACGTCACGACGCTCCGTGACGCGGTGGTCTGCACCACCTCCTCGGCAAGGAAGCGCTCGGCGTTCTCCGCGTAGTAGCGGCAGCCCCATGCGCTCTTCGCCGCCTCGTCCATGGCCGCCTTCAGGGTCTTCCCCATCTCGGTGACCATGATCCGGCCGAACGCCTCCTTCTCCGACTCGAGGATCTCGGCGGCGCGCAGCATCAGCCTCGCGCGCTCGGCAAACGTGGTGTGGCGATGCCGGCGATACGCATCGGCGGCGCACTGCAGCCGGGCCTCGAGTTGTTCCGCCGTCAGCGGCTCGAAGGTCCGGACGATCTGCCCCGTGGCGGGGTTGGTGGTGGCGATGGGCATGGGGGAAACTTAGCGGGACAGCGGGACAGCGGGACAGCGGGGCGGAGCGGCGGACGGGCGGACGGGCGGACGGGCAAAAAGGACGCAAGGTCTGCACCGGCGATGGATTGTCATCCTGAGCGAAGCGAAGGAGCCCGGGCGCCGCTTGCCCCCTTCGCTTCGCTCAGGGTGACACTCGTCCGCCCTTCCGCTCTTCCGCCGTTCCGCCGTTCCGCCGTTCCGCCGTTCCGCCTAGAATTCCCCCATGTCCGCTCTCCAGACCCTACTCCGCGGCAGCATCGACTACGCGGGCCTCTTCCCGCCGGCAGGGCTCGGCATGGCCGCGGCGGTCGCCGACTACGCGTCCTATCGCGACGGCGCCCAGGCGTGGGCGCTCGGCCGGTTCGTCGTGCCGGCGACCCGGATCGCCGAATTCGAGTCGGCCGCCGCCGGACTGCTCCCGCCGAGTCCGTCGCCATCATCCTGGCGAGTCGCCGCACTCCTCGGTGCCGACCCCGCGGCCGACCTTCATGCGCTCGGCGAGTTCAACTGCCGGCACGCCGCGGAGGGCGAGGGCGCCGTCTCCGCCGACGTCGTCGAGGGCAAGGCCGACTCGGTCGAGGCCGTCGAGCTGATTCTGGGTCGGGTGCCGGCCTATCTCCAGGCATACGTCGAGGTCCCGATCGGCCGCGATCCGGCACCGCTCGTCGCCGCCATCGGGCGGGCGGGCGGACGAGCCAAGGTTCGCACCGGCGGAATCACGACCGATGCGTTTCCCGCGACGGCCGACCTCGTCCGCTTCATCCGGGCCTGCCTCTCGGCCAAGGTGCCGTTCAAGGCGACCGCTGGCCTGCACCATCCGCTCCGTGCCGACTATCGGCTCACCTACGAGCCCGACAGCGCCTGCGGAACGATGTTCGGGTTCCTCAACGTGTTCCTCACCACCGCGTTCATGGCGGCGGGCCTGGACGACCGTCAGGCCGGGCTGCTGCTCGAGGAACGCGATCGAGACTCGATCCGCTTCGACGACTCCGGCGTCGAGTGGGGGGGCCGGCGGCTCGGTCTCGATGAGATCCGCCGGTCGCGCGAGGCGGGCATCGTCTCGTTCGGGTCCTGCTCCTTCACCGAGCCGATCGGCGATCTCGAGTCGCTCGGATTGCTCTAGGCCGCGCGTGGACACTACCCACGATCCATCCCTCACCTCCTGGGTCGAGTCGGCCAACCGGGCCGGCGATTTCCCCATTCAGAACCTCCCGTTCGGCGTCTTCCGCCGGCGGGGCGAGGACGAGCCAGGCAGCGTCGGGATCGCGATCGGCGACATGATCCTCGATGTCACCGCGTGCCACGACGAGGGGCGGTTCAGCGGGCTCGCCGAGCAGGCCTCGAAGACGTGCGCGGCGCCGGCGCTCAACGCCCTCATGCGGCTCGGCGCGGAAGCCAGGACCGAGCTGCGACGGCAGGTGAGCACCCTCTTGAGCGCTGACTCCCCCGCGTACCGGGCGAACCACCGCCTCGGCGACCGCATCCTCGCGGCCCAGAGCGAGTCGGAGATGCTGCTGCCGGCGGAGACCGGCGACTACACCGACTTCTACGCCTCGGTCCACCACGCGACCAACGTCGGAAGCATGTTCCGGCCCGACAACCCGCTGCTTCCCAACTACAAGTGGGTGCCGATCGGCTACCACGGGCGCGCTTCCTCGATCGTGCCGAGCGGTACGGCCGTCGTTCGGCCCTCGGGTCAGAGCAAGGCGCCCGACGCGGAGTCCCCGAGTTTCGGGCCGAGCCGGTCGCTCGACTACGAGATGGAATTGGGGTTGTTGGTGGGCCCAGGAAATCCACCGGGCGAGCCGGTGCCGATCGAGCGGGCGGAGGAACAGATCTTCGGCTTCTGCCTGGTGAACGACTGGTCCGCGCGCGACCTCCAGGCCTGGGAGTATCAGCCGCTCGGGCCGTTTCTGGCGAAGAACTTCGCCACCACCATTTCGCCCTGGGTCGTGACGCTCGAGGCGCTCGAGCCGTTCCGGGCGCCCCCGTCCGCCAGGCCGCCGGGCGACCCCGCGCCACTGCCTTACCTCGACTCACGGCGCAATGCGGAGTCGGGGGCCGTGGCGGTCACCGTGGAGGTCTACCTCTCGTCCGCCCGAATGCGCGAGCAGAGAATGGAGCCCGTGCGGCTGAGCCGCGGCAGCGCGGCGGACCTCTACTGGACTCCCGCCCAGTTCGTCGCCCATCACACCAGCAACGGCTGCAACCTCCGCCCGGGCGATCTCCTCGCCAGTGGCACGATCTCCGGCCCGGCCAAGGAGTCGCGCGGCTGTCTGCTGGAGCTGACCTGGCGCGGCGCCGAGCCGCTCGCGCTGCCGGGCGGCGAGACCCGGAAGTTCCTGGAGGACGGGGACGAGGTGATCATGCGGGGGTACTGCGAGCGAGAGGGGGCGGTGCGGATCGGGTTCGGAGAGTGTAGAGGGCTGGTGATGCCGGCGGGGTTGTCCGGGAGGGGATGAGGTAAGGCGTTGTCACCCTGAACGGAGTGAAGGGGCCAAACGCGTGGATGGTCCCCTTCGCTTTGCTCAGGGTGACACTCATCGCCGCTTTCACAATCCTTTTCAACACCTCCATATGGGTTGTCGGCCTAGCGTTCGGTGTGCAACGTCCCGGGTTTGGCGCATCCCTATCTCCCAGGCACGGAGCTTGCTCGTTCGAGCCCGTTCTCGACTTCCCCACATCACGAGGCACCGATGACCCGAGCGCTCTATGCCGCCGGGTGGGGGTACGTGGCATTGTGCGGCCTGCTGGTGGCCATGCCCCAGGTCAGGCGACCGCGTGCACCCCACGCACCCGCGGCTCCATTCCGCGGTGAGGCCGCGGCGTGGTTTGCGAGCTTGAAGCCGTTCTGCAACGCGGTCGAGGTCGAGGTGCAGCAGCAGCACCAGCCGGCACCCGAGGGCGTGCAGGGGTCCGGCTACAGCGCCGCCTGCTTCGCGCTCGCGGGCAAGATCGAGCGGGCCCGCCAGACGATCGACCGGCTCCCCGCCGGCGACCGGGCCGAGGCCGCCGGAATCGTCTTCGAGGTCGGCCACCCGGTGGCGGACGCCGGGGACGACGAATCGGCCGGTCCCATCATGCGCCTCGTCGTCGAGTACCAGCCTGAGAACTACATGGCGCTCTACCACGCGGGCATTTCGGAAGACATTCTCGGCCACGCCGACCTCGCCCGCACCAACCTCGAGCGCTTTCTCGCCATCTACCAGCCCGAAGACGGCTGGCGCGCCAATGCCAAGGCGGTGCTGGCGCGCCTCGGCGCGCAATGACAGGGCCCGCGCTCCTCGCGCCGGGGGCGCTGCTGCGAGGCCGCTACGAGATCCTCCGGGAGATCGGCCGCGGCGGATACTCGATCGTCTACCAGGCGCGCGACCGCGACGTCGGCGGTGACGTGGCGGTGAAGCTCCTGGTGCCGCCGCCGGCGACCGCGCACCTCGCTCGAGAGCGGCTGCGGCGCGAGGTCCACGCCGTCCGGGGGCTTTCCCACCCCAACATCGTCGCCGTGTACGATCTCCTCGACGAGGAGCCATGGAGCTTCATCGTCATGGAGTACGTCGCCGGGGGCGATCTCCACGTCCGGATACGCGACCGCGGGCCGCTGTCAGCGGACGAGGTGGTGCGGGTGGGCCGGGACGTGGCAGCGGCACTGGGAGCGGCGCATCGCCGCGGCATCGTGCATCGGGACGTGAAGCCCCAGAACATCCTGCTCGACACCGATGGACGCGCGCGCCTCACCGACTTCGGCTCGGCGAAGCTGGACGGCCAGCTCGGGATCACCGCCACCGGCGGCCTGGCCGGTACCCTCGCCTACGCCGCACCCGAGGTGCTGGCCGGACGCCGCGGCGACGCTCGGGGCGACCTCTACGCCCTTGGTCTCACCCTCTACTACGCGCTCACCGGCGAGCTGCCCGGGCGTCCGTCGGCCCATCTCCCGCCGTCGCCGGTGCCGGAGGGATTTCGGCCCGGGCCGCAGGCGCCCGGATGTCCCGCCTGGCTGGACGACGTCATCGCGCGCGCCACCGCCACCTCCGCCGAGGACCGATTCCCCACCGCCTCCGCGCTTGACGAGGCACTGGCCGCGACTGGCGCCGGTGCCAGCGCCCCCGGCGCGGCACCGCGTTGCGTGCTCTGCGGCAGCGGCGATCCACTCGGACTCGGGCTCTGCCCCGGCTGCGGCGGAACGCCGGCCGGGGCGGCGGACACGCTCATCTTTCTCCAGCGTCCCTCCCACCGCGCCGAGCGCCACACAATTGCGGCGCGCCTCGGCGAGCTGCTGCCCGCCGCCGCGGGTCCCGAGGGACGTGCCGCCGGCATGGCGGAGCGGCCCCTCTTCCGGGTGACGCCCGAGGGGTCCGCACGGGTCCTCGACGCGCTCGAGCGACGGAAGCTGCCGGCGCGCGCGATCCCGGCATCGCGGGCGTGGACCATGATCCCGAGCGGGTACGCAACGATGGTCCTCGCGGTGTCGGTCGCGGGCATGGGCGCCGGACTCGCCGCCACCCCCCTGCTGCTCTGGACGACACCGATGATCTGCGGGCTGCTGCTCTATGCCGCGGGGCAAACAGTGAGATCGCCGCTCGTGGTCTCGTCGGCCGGCGCCGGAGAGCTACCCCCCGCGCTCGAGGCTCAGGTGGTGCGCGCGCTGGCGGAGCTGCCTACCGGCACCGCGCAAAGCCTCCTGGCGGACGTAACCCGCCTTGCGCGCCCGCTGTTCGCCCGCCTGGGACGCCTGGGGGACGACCGGGACAAGCCAACGGTGCTCCACGAGCTGGTCGGCTCGGCGTGCGTGGCCGCCACCGATCTCGCGATGCTCGACGACAACCTCGCGCGGTTCGAGCGCGAGCGGGCGCGGGCAGCCTCCCATGCGTCGGAGTGGCTCGACTCCCTGGCGCGCAGCGAACGCGCGCGCGATGCTCTCGTGCAGCGGCTGCTCGAGGCGATGACGATCCTCGGCAGGCTCCAGAGCCAGGCGACGTCGGCCGTCGCCGCGGAGGATGGAACGCTGGCGGAAGTGACCCGCGAGCTGCGCGCCGAGGCCGAGGCTCAGGCGGCGGCCGCGCGGGAGATCGCGCTCCTGCTGGGCGAAGCCGCCTGATTCGCGACGCCGCTACCCCTTCTGCACGATCCGGTTCAGCACTTCCTTGGCGTAGTCCTTGTCCCATTCGGCCAGATTCTTTTGCGCGGTCACCTCGACCTTCGCGGTGGTCGGAGATTCCCGATCGATGTCGATGGTGACATCCAGGTCGCCCTTCTTCCCTTTCAGCACCTGCTTGTCGCCCTGGTTCTCGGTGCTCTCGCCTTCCTTCACGATGCCCATCTCGCTCATGACCGCCTCGGCGCGGCCGGCGACCTGATCCACCGAGCCCTCGACCAGAGACTCGGCGCCCCGCGTAGTGAGGTAAATGCCGCCCGCGGCGCCGGCAGCGGCCGCGGCGAGGCACCCGGTGCTGAGAAGAGCGACCGCCAGTAGAAAGAGCAGGTTGCGACGCATGGAGGAATCTCCGGTCTGGGTGTTGGACAGCATCCGAACGCCAAATGCTACATGCCTTTCCGCTGCCGTTCCACCATCCCCGTCACCCGCCGGATGTAACCCAGGTCCAGCCCGGTGCCGCCTTCCCTCGGGATTCGGTGGGCGGCATATTTCAGCATCCTCCGAACCCCGAGCCGGACCGTGACGACGTTCATCAAGCCGACCGAGATCCCTATCGACGGCGCGCGCACCCTGCCGCGCGAGTATTTCACCTCGCCGGAGATCCTGGCCCAGGAGATGGAGCGGATCTTCCTGCAACGCTGGATCTGCGTCGGCCGCGAGGACCGCATCTCCAATCCGGGCGAGTACTTCGTCCAGGAGATCGGGAAGGAGAGCGTGATCGTGCTGCACGACCGCGCGGGCGGCTACCGGGCCTATTACAACGTCTGCCGGCATCGGGGCACCCGGCTCTGCGAGGAGCACACCGGGCGCTTCTCCGAGACGATTCAGTGCCCGTACCACGCCTGGACGTACTCGCTCGACGGCCGCCTCATCGGCGCCCCCTCCACCGGTGACATCGAGGGATTCAACAAGGCCGACTGGCCGCTCCACTCGGTGGCGGTCGCGAGCTGGGAAGGGTTCCTCTTCATCTGTCTGGCGGAGCGGCCCGAGCCGTTCGAGGACGCCTTCGAGCCCCTGCTGGGGCGCTTTTCCCGGTTCAACCTGGCGAACCTGAAGGTCCACCGCACCATCGATTACGACGTCAGCTGCAACTGGAAGCTCCTGTTCCAGAACTACTCGGAGTGCTATCACTGCGGGCCGGTGCATCCGGCGCTCGCCAAGCTCACCCCGCCCACCAGTGGCGAGAACGACCTGATCGAGGGCCCGTTCACCGGCGGGTTCATGGTGCTCAACCGCGGGCACGAGAGCATGACCATGAGCGGGAAGTCGTGCGGCGTGTCGGTGGGCGACCTGCCGGACGAGGACATGGATCGGGTCTACTACTACGCGATCTTCCCCAACATGCTCCTGAGCCTGCACCCCGACTATGTGATGTTCCACACGATCTGGCCCCAGGGCACCGACCGGAGCCTGATCCACTGCTCCTGGCTCTTCCATCCCGCCACGCTGAGCGATCCGACGTTCAACCCGGACGACGGCGTCGAGTTCTGGGACATGACCAACAAGCAGGACTGGCACATCTGCGAGCAGAGTAACCGCGGGATCGAGTCGCGGGCATATCGGCCGGGGCCGTACTCGAAGCGGGAGAGCCTGTCGGTGCAGTTCGACCGGGAGGTGCTGCGGTCGCTGGGGCACGGGAAGTAGGCGGAACGGCGGAACGAGTGTAGCGTGTCATCCCGAGCGAAGCGAGGGATGAAGTGTTCAGTGCTCTAACGTGCCGCGGCCCGGCCTACTGGCTGCCGCCCTACTGCCCCGCTGCCCCACGGCCCCGCGGCCCCGCGGCCCCGCCATCTCCATTAACGTCCCCACGTACAGCTTGAGCCCGAACTCGATGTTTGCCAGCGACAGTCGCTCGTCGTTCCCGTGCACCGAGTACCGGCGCTCCTCCAGCTCCACCAGCCACGGATCGATCCCGTAGCAGATCGACCCC
>CAYPAE010000056.1:0-4086 GCA_964408595.1 uncultured Gemmatimonadaceae bacterium
AGACGTTCCGGAGTGGGCCCGGCGCGACTCGAACGCGCGACCTCTTGCTCCGGAGGCAAGCGCTCTATCCAACTGAGCTACGGACCCGTCTGTGGGACCGGAAAAGTGGAGTCCTAGCCCCCTTTTTGCAACTGCCACTCCCGCAACGCCCAGACCCCATTTCGCCCCATCTCCATGTACCGACAGCTCAAGCCAACCCCGGTTCGCGCCGATACTTGAGGCCGGAGAACTCCGTCCCCTCCAACGTGGGTTGCGTATGACCAGAGTACCGGCAATCTGCCTCGCCAGCCTGCTGCTCCTCGGCCCCGGACCGAACCTGTTCGCCCAGGCGGTTCCGGACTCGGTGGTGCTGTCTCTCGACTCGCTGCTGAACACCAAGATCAGCTCGGCGGCCAAGTACGAGCAGACCATCAGCGAGGCGGCCAGCTCGGTCACCATCATCACCGCCGAGGATATTCACCGCCACGGATACCGCACGCTGCCCGACGCGCTCGCAGCCACGCGCGGCTTCTACCTGAGCTACGACCGGAACTACTCCTTCCTCGGCGCCCGCGGCTTCAGCCGGCCCAGCGACTACAACAACCGGGTCCTCCTACTGCTTGACGGCAACGCGATCAACGAGGGGATCTTTGGCGGCGCCCCGGTCGGAACCGACTTGGGGGTGCCGCTCGGCAGCGTGGAGCGGATCGAGATCGTCAGGGGCCCGGGTTCAGCCCTCTACGGCACCGGCGCCATCTTCGCGGTCGTCAACCTGGTCACCAAGTCGGAGGACGAGCATCCCGGCATCTACGGAGCACTGCGGGGAGGGAGCTATGGCGCCCGTGGCGGCTCGCTGGAGTATCGCGGCGGGGTTGGTCGGGGTCTCGGCTGGTCGCTCAGCGGTACCTGGGATGGGTCGGACGGCCAGGACTTGTTCTACCCCGAGTACGATTCGCCCGAGAACAACGGCGGTATCGCCCATGACATGGATTGGGAGCGCCGCTGGGCGGTCCTCGGCGCCCTGCGCGGGCACGGCTTCACGCTCCACGGACGGTACAGCGCCCGGACCAAGGCGATCCCCACCGGGGCTTTCGAGACCGACCTGGTCGGTGACCCCAGCAAGACCCGCGACGACTACGGGTTCCTCGAGCTCAAGGTCGACCACCCGCTGGATGACGCCCGTCAGGTCACCGCGCGGGCCTACCTAAACACCAACCGGTACGACGGCGACTACATCAGCGCCGGCGAGAACGCGAGCGATGGCGCTCGTAACGAGGTGGTGGGAGCGGAGGCGGCGCTGCACTGGGATGTCGCCTCCTCGAACCGCCTCACCATCGGTGGCGAGTTGCGGCGCGACCTCCGCGCGCGGTACTTCACGCCGAGAGAGGTCCCGCGCGACACCGACTGGAACCTGCCCAATACCGTCCTGTCGGCGTACGTCCAGGACGAGCACCAGTTCACCCGGTCGCTCTCCCTCCTCGCTGGCCTCCGGCACGACTCCTACGAGAACAGCCAGGACGCGACCAGCCCCCGGCTGGCGGCCATCTTCGCGCCCTCCCACGGCTCGACCCTCAAGCTCCTCTACGGGAGCGCGTTCCGGGCCCCGAGCCCCTACGAGGCCGCCGACGGGGGAGTGGACTACAAGGAAAATCTCGATCTCCGCCCCGAGACCGCCTATACCATGGAGGCGGTGTGGCAGCAGCGGCTCGCCCCCGGTCTCCTCGGCAGCGTCTCGCTGTTCCACTACGACATGAAGATGCTCATCGATCTCACCCAGGATCCGGTCGACTCGCTCTACCAATACCGGAACGTCGGCGATGGGAAGGCCGACGGATTCGAGGTCGAGCTGCAGGGCCGGCTGGGGAGCAGCGGCACCGGGTATCTGAGCTACTCCTATCAGGACGCGACCGACCGCGCCACCGGGCAGCGGCTCACCAACTCGCCCGAGCACATGCTGAAAGGCGGCGCCTCGCTCGACCTGACCAGCTGGCTGGGCGCGGCGGTGGACACCCGCTACGAGTCGGGGCGCCGTACCCTCGCCGGGACCGAGACCGATCCGGCGTTCATCTCCGACCTGCACCTCCTGGTGCCCGCCCGGTCCTCCGCGGCGGCACGCGGACCCCTGGAGCGACTGGAGCTTTCCCTGCGGTTGAACAATCTGTTCGATGCCTCGTTCGCGACGCCGGCCGGGGTGGAGCACCGGCAGGCCGCGATCGCCCAGGACGGAAGAACCGTGTCGGCCGAGCTCAGGTACCGGTTCTAGGATGTCGCATCGCGCAGTGACCGGGCTGGTCGTCGGGCTCCTGTTCGCCGGCCTCGCTGGGCTCGCCCCGCGGGGAGTGGCGGCCCAGGAGGTCGCCGTGCCGGTCGCGGTGCAGATCCCGATTCTGGTCAAGGTCCTGAACTTCGACCGGAAGCTCCCGGAGCGGGCCGCCGGCCGGCTCGTGGTCGGGGTGCTCTTCCAGGGCCGGTACCGGACCTCGGCGAACGTCGCCGACGAGGTGTGCCGGAGCCTCCAGGAGCTCCCCGCCAACGCCCTTGGCGCGCTGGAGTTGTCGTGCGTGGCCATAGATCTCGACGCCACGTCCGCGCTCGATTCGGCGCTC
Organism: uncultured Gemmatimonadaceae bacterium; assembly: GCA_964408595.1. Lineage (GTDB taxonomy): Bacteria > Gemmatimonadota > Gemmatimonadetes > Gemmatimonadales > GWC2-71-9 > CAVVWJ01. The sequence continues at coordinate 2,586 of CAYPAE010000056.1, forward strand.
AAGCGGAAGGGGGTCCAGGTGCTCTACGTGAGCCCGCTCCGGGCGTTCCCGCTGGGAGACGTCATCGCCGCCAGCCGGGCGGCACAGATCACCACGCTCACCGGCGTGCCCCGCTACGTGGAGACCGGACTCGCCATCGGCGTGGACATGAAGGGTGAGCGCCCCGAGATCGTGATCAACCTGGCCGCCTCGCGCGCGGAAGGCGCCGATCTCACCGCGCACCTGCTCAAGCTCGCCCGGGTGGTCGGCGACGAGGCGGGTGGCCGATGAGGTTCCAGACCCGGCTCGCCATCCTGGTGAGCCTCCTGGCCGGCGGCATCGCGGCCTTCATCTTCCTCTACTTCCCGGGCCGCCTGGAGCAGCAGGCGCTCGAGGCGGTCGGCGCGAAGGCCCGCAGCATCGGCGCGATGACTGCGTTCAACGTCAGCCCGGCGCTGGTCTTCGGCGACCGGCAGGCGGTCCACGAGGGGCTTCAGGGCGCGCTGCGGAATCGGGATCTGGCCTACCTCGTGGTGGTGGATCGGGCCGGCCAGGTGCTCGACGCGGTCAATCAGACACCGGTCTCGGTGCATGAGCTGGTGAAGCGCGCCGAAGGCCATCCCAGCGAAGGCGAGCGGTCCGGCGGGTACTATCGGGTCGCGGCGCCAATCGAGGCCACCGACGGCCGGATGCTCGGCACGCTGTACCTGGGTCTCTCGCTCGATGAGCTGGAGGCGGTGGTCGAGGCGTCCCGCCGCGCGACCGGGCTGGTGAGCCTCGCGGTCTTCCTGGCCGGCGCGCTGGTGGTGGTCGGCGTCGGCACCGTCGCGGCCCGCCCCCTCACCACCATCGCGCAGACCGCGGAGCGCATCGCGGGGGGCGATCTCACCCAGCGCGCCGTCATCCAGGGTCCCCGCGAGGTCGGCCAGCTGGCCCGCGCCTTCAACACGATGGTGGACAATCTCTCGGCGAGCCAACACGAGCTCGCCGCGATGAACAAGCATCTCGAGGACCGGGTCGTCGCGCGCACCGCCGAGCTGTCGCAGGCCAAGGAGGAGCTGCTGGCGGCGAAGGAGGTCGCGGAGGCCGCGAACCGGTCGAAGAGCGAGTTCCTGGCCAACATGAGCCACGAGATCCGGACGCCGATGAACGGCGTGCTCGGCATGCTCGAGCTGGCGCTCGACACCGATCTCAACCCGGAGCAGCGCGAGTTCCTCTCGATCGCGTCCGCCTCGGCCGACTCGCTCCTCACCATCATCAACGACATCCTCGATCACTCCAAGATCGAGGCCGGGATGCTGTCGCTCGACCCGGCGCCGTTCCGGCTCAGCGAATGCCTCGAGGGCACCCTCAGCACCCTGGCCCTCCGGGCCCACAAAAAGGGCCTCGAGCTCGCCTGCCACATCGACCCGGAGGTGCCGGATGTGCTGGTCGGCGACCAGGGTCGCCTGCGCCAGATCCTGGTGAACCTGGTGGGGAACGCCATCAAGTTCACCGCTTCGGGCGAGGTGGTGGTGGACGT
>CAYPAE010000056.1:4186-9148 GCA_964408595.1 uncultured Gemmatimonadaceae bacterium
ACCTGGTGGGGAACGCCATCAAGTTCACCGCTTCGGGCGAGGTGGTGGTGGACGTGCGCAGCGAGCCCCCGGCGGAGAGCACGGTCGCCGTCCACTTCGCGGTCAGCGACACCGGCATCGGGATCCCGCCGGAGAAGCGCCAGCACATTTTCGACGCGTTTGCCCAGGCGGACGGCTCGACGACCCGGCTCTACGGGGGCACCGGGCTGGGCCTCGCCATCTCCTCGCAACTGGCCGAGATGATGGGCGGCCGGCTCCAGGTCGAGAGCGAAATGGGGCGGGGAAGCACCTTCCGCTTCACCGCGCGGTTCCCCCTCGCGACCGAAGTGGACTCGTCCGACCGGGCCTCGGTGGAGCTGGAGGGGCTGCGGGTTCTGGTGGTGGACGACAACGCCACCAACCGGCGCATCCTCCGGGAGATGCTGGGCAACTGGCGGATGTCGGCGCACACCGCCGACAGCGGCCGGACCGCGCTCATGCTCCTGGAGACCGCGGCACGGGAAGGCGAGCGATTTCCCCTCGTCATCCTCGACGCTCACATGCCCGACATGGACGGGTTCGCGACCGCGGAGAGGATCCGGAGCGACCCGTCGATCTCCAGCGCGACGGTGATGATGCTGACCTCCGCCAGCCACCAGGGCGACCTGGCCCGGTGCCGGAAGCTGGGCATTGGCGCGTACGTAACCAAGCCGCTCCGCCACTCGGAGCTGCTCGACGCGGTGATGATCGCGCTCGGCCGCGCCGTCGCGGCGCCCGACGAGGTGCCGGCGCCCTCGGTGGCGCTCGACGCCGGCCGGGGACTCCGCGTCCTCCTCGCGGAGGACAACCCGGTCAACCAGAAGCTGGCGCTCGGCATCCTCGCCAAGCGCGGACACTCGGTGCGGGTGGCGCAGAACGGGCGCGAGGCGGTCGAGGCCGTGGAGCAGGAGCCCTTCGACCTGGTGCTCATGGATGTGCACATGCCCGAGATGGGCGGCTTCGAGGCGACCGGACTGATCCGGGAGCGGGAGCGGATCCACGGGGGCCACCTGCCGATCGTCGCCGTCACCGCCCGCGCCATGACGGGCGACCGCGAGCACTGTCTCGAGGCGGGGATGGACGACTATCTCACCAAGCCGGTGAAGGTCAAGGATCTGCTCGAGATCATCGACCGGCTGGTAGTCGAGCAGTCCGCCCCGGAAGAGGCGGGTGACCCGGCCGAGTCGGCATTCGAGGACCGGGTCCTGCACGATCGCTTCGACGGCAACCTGGACCTCCTGCGCGAGGTGGCCGGCAGCTTCCTGGAGAGCACGCCTCCGTTGCTCAGCGAGATGCGCGAGGCGGTGGCCGCGGGGGATCCGGGCTCCGTCTCCCGGATCGCCCACCGGCTCCGGGGCTCGCTGGCGAACTTCGGTGCGGAGGAAGCGGTCGAGGCGGCGTTCCGACTGGAGAAGATGGGTGCGGAGGGAGACCTGGCCGGAGCGGACGGGGTCTGCGAGGCGCTGATCGAAGGCTACGACACGCTCAGGACCGGTCTCCAGCGGCTGCTCGCGGCCTGATAGACGTGATGCGCCGGCCCGGCCGGCGCCTGGTTCCAACAGGCGGCTCAGCGCCTCAGTTCAGGTTCGCCAGGTAGTGGCCCAAATTGATGATATCCTCGTCCGAAATGGTCTTGGACACACTCGACATATTACCCGCGTCGTTGGTCCGGCGGCCTTCCTTGAAGTCCTTGAGCTGCTTCACGACGTATTCGTAGTGCTGGCCCGCGACCCGGGGGATCTCATTCTGGCCCATCATCCCGCCGAGGTGGCACATGGTGCACAGCGTCTCGGCCACCTTCTGCTCCCCCCGGGCAACTCGCTTGGGGTCGGCCTTGAAATCGAGCGGGCGTCGTTGCTGAGCCGAGAAGTAGGCGGCGAGGTCGAACATGTCCTGCTGCGACAGATTCTTGGCCATCGGACTCATCAGGGAATCGGACCGGCGGCCCTCCTTGAAGTCCTTGAGCTGGAGATAGATATACCGGGCGGTCTGGCCGGCCAGGGCGGGGTAGAGCGGTTGGCTGGAGTTGCCGTCGGGGCCATGGCAGGCGGCGCAGACGGCCGCTTGGGTGCGGCCGGCAGTCGGGTCCTGGGCGGCCGCCGCCGGGCCGAGACCATGCACAGCAATAATAGCGGCGGACGCCGCGCCTACGAGCCGCATGGATCCTCCCGACAAACACCTCTGTCCAGGCGGCTCGTGGCGCTGTGTCTAGTCTAGCTCAATCGCCGAGCGCGAAAACGAACACGCTGTTGCCGCGCTTGAAATCTAGCTGGACATTGCCCCCGCAGCCCATGGCGATGTACTGCTTCTTGCCCACCATGTAGGAGACCGGCTGGGCGTTCGCCCCGGCGCCGCAGTTGAAGCTCCACAGCTTCGCCCCGGTCTTGGCATCGAGCGCGTTGAAGTTGCCGTTCCCCTCGCCGAAGAAGAACAGATCGCCGCCGGTCGCGAGGCCGCCGCCGATGAGCGGCTGCTCGGTATCGTACTTCCAGGCGACCTTCCCGTCGTCGATGTTCACCGCCGACACCCGGCCCCACTGCTTTTCGCCCGGAACGACTTTGAAGGCGCCGCCGAGCCACAGCTTCCCGCCCGGGTAGGGGGTCTCTTCGACGTGATAGGTCATCGGCTGATGCAGGTTGAGGGCGTACGCCAGCCGGGTCTTCGAGTTGAACGCCATGGGCGACCACTCCACGCCGCCGTTGGCGCCCGGCAGCATGCGCGCGCCCTCCTTGGTGGGCAGCACCCACATGTTCTCCTGCGGGATCATCGCCTCGGAGAAGCGGATCAATTCGCAGTTGGAGCGGTCATGGACGTACACGTGGCCGGTCTTGCCGCCGTGGATCACCCCGGGGACCATCTTGCCGCTCTTGTCCTTGACGTCCACCAGGATGGGGGGGCTGACTGCGTCCAGGTCCCAGACGTCGTGGGCGATGTACTGGAAATGGCACTTGTGAGTACCCTTGTCCAAGTCGATCGCGACCAGGGAGTTGGTGTACAGGTTATCGCCCGGGCGGATGGCGCCGTACAGATCGGGCGAGGGGTTGCCCGCCACGAAGTAGACGGTGCGGGTCTTGAGGTCCACCGCCGGGTTCATCCACACGCCACCACCGAGCGTCTGGTAGAACGAGGCATCCTTCGCCAGCGCGGCCTTCTCGGCCTCGATGTCGCGATGCATGTCACGGCCGGTCGCATCGTTCTTCGCCCACACGCCCTCGTGGCCCTGCTCGGGAATGCTGTAGAAGGTCCAGAGCAGCTCGCCGCTCTGGGCGTCGAACGCCTTGACGAAGCCGCGAACCCCATACTCGCCACCGTTGGTTCCGATCAGGACCTTGCCATCCACTACGGTGGGTGCCATGGTCTCGCTATAGCCCTTCTCCGGATCTTCGATCTGCTTCTCCCATAGGACGTTGCCGGTCTTGGCGTCGAGCGCCACGAGTTTGGCGTCGAGGGTACCCATGAAGAGCCGGTCGCCCGAGATCGCCACACCACGGTTGTTGGGGCCGCAGCAGAAGGTGGTGACCGGGCCCATCTTGTGCTTGTAGTGCCAGAACTGCTTCCCGGTCGCGGCGTCCGCGGCGTAGACGTGGTTATACGAAGTGGTCAGGAACATGACCCCGTCGACCACGATCGGCGCGGTCTCCATCGACTCGATCACCTCGGTCTGGAACACGAAGGCAGGCCGGAGCTTCTTCACCGTCTTGGTGTTGATCTGGTTCCCGGGGTAAAAACGGGTCTGGTCGTAGTTACCCTGGGTGTGGAGCCAGTTGTTGCCCTGGCCCCCGGCCTCCGACAGCATCGCCTGGGACACGCTCACCGCCTTCGGGACCTCCTGAGCCTGCGCGACAGCTCCGGACAGCAGAGCCGCTCCTACTGCGATACAAATCGGCCGGGCGAATCTCCTCATGGGCATACCGTATCCTCCTGGCTCGCGAAGCGCCTGGATAGGGGAACGTGACCACGCTGCGGGGCACCGGCATTCTCTTTCTCGGGGAAGACCATCTATCTTATCCCCACCCCTCGGTCGCGCAAGAGGATACGCCATGCCCCGACTGCGCCGGCTGCTGCCGGCCCTTGCCCTCTTTCTGTCCCTTCAGCCGCTGGAGGGACAGCAGCGCAACATCAACTTCGACTTGCTCACCGCGGCCAGGGCTGGGAGCGAACCGACGGTCCGGTCCCTGCTGGACCAGGGGGCGAGCCCCAATTCCCGCGACCGGAACGGCGACACGCCGCTCAACCTGGCGGCAAGCCACGGCCGACTCGACCTCGCCCGGATGCTTCTCGAGCGCGGGGCGGACGTGAACCTGGCCAACCTGATGCAGGTCACGCCCTTGATGACCGCGGCGTTCACCGGGCGTGTGGCGATCGTGCGGCTACTACTGGATCACAAGGCCGACGTGGGGCTCACCGACCGGGTACACAAGACGGCGATGGTGTATGCGGCGGGTACCGGGCAGCCGGAGTGCGTCGAGACCCTGCTCGACGCCGGGGTGGACGTCAACGCCCGCTACTGGAGCGACGAGACCGCGCTTATGTGGGCGGCGGGCGAAGGCCAGGTGAGCACGGTGAAGCTGCTGCTCGCTCGCGGGGCGGACGTGACGCTGAAGGACAACCGGGGGAAGACCGCTAGGGTGATCGCGGTGGAGCAGAATCAGGCGGAGGTGGCCGAGGTGCTGCGGGCGGCGGAGTAGCCCGTAGGCGGGCGTGGTCTTGCCGCATGGCGATCTCCCGAACAGGTCGCTGCGGACGAGTACCACCGTGGGGATAGCCATTCGTTCACGGTGTTACCGTCGCGCTCACGCGCAAAGCGGCGAAAAAACGGATGCAACAGCCCCGCTCGTCTAAAAAGACGGCGGGGCTGTGAGTGAAGAGTCGGGGCGCCCGGATTTGAACCGGGGACCTCCTGCTCCCGAAGCAGGCGCGCTAACCGGGCTGCGCTACGCCCCG
>CAYPAE010000057.1:0-8980 GCA_964408595.1 uncultured Gemmatimonadaceae bacterium
ATCGGCTACCCTCGGCGCCCAGGCGCGCGCGGGGCCGACACAGATCGGGGGTGAGTTGGAGATCCGCCGCCCCGAGCTGCGGGGCGCTCACCAGGAGAGCAGGCCGACCTCGTCGAGCGACGCTGCCACCAGCACCAGCGCCGACAGACTGGGGTCCCGCCGAAATGCGCGGGCGGCCTCTCGTACGACCGGTGATGGGGGCTGCCCGGTCTGGTGCCGTGCGGTGCGTTGGGTCCGACCCATCTCGCGAAATACCCGGCGCAACGCTCGCGTCTCGGGTGGCCCGCCGGGGCCCGACGACTGCGCGGGCCTGACGCCGCGCCGTTCGATTCGCCGCCCTTCGCCGAGGGTGGCCGCGGCTCGGTCTACCCGCTCACGAACCCGCTCGATCAGGGGGCGGGTCGGTGATGAAGGTGTCTCAGGGGATTCGGGGGAGCTGCGCATACGTACCTGCCAGTGGCGGGAGGAGAGCCGACTTGCGAGACAACGCGCGGCTCCACCAGTAAGATAGCCGGTGGTGCGCCCGATTGCCCGATCGGGTCGAATTCGTGGGGGACAAGATGTTGACGCCTAAGCGGTTCCGCTAGCCCCATGGTGGGCCTCGCGGCGTTCTCGGCCGGCGCGGCGGTGGCGATCGCCCTCTGGGTGTACGGGGTCTACTGCTACGTCCAGATGGTCCGCCACCGCCGGCCGGGCGTGAGCCCGTTCGAGCTGGCCTGGTCGCCGGACCGGCTCACCCCTGTCGGGCTCGAGTATCGGAGGCGCGGGCTCAGGATCTACGCGGCCTTCGGCATCCTGGCGATCCTGCTCATGGTCCTCGGGAGCCTGCTGGCGGCCTTGTGGCGGGAGCAGGCAGCATGAACCGCACGCAAACCGCTCCGCACGTCGCTAGACCGGATAGGTAGTTGCCGACGCAACCAGCATTGTGGAATTGGTTGTACACGCGAGCATGTCTCCCGGCGCCTGCCGAGCTCACCGAGCGGATCGAGGCCGCGCGGTGCTCACCTCAGACGGACTTCAGGCGCTCAGGCGATGCTGGAAGGTCTACGGCCAAGAGATCGAGAAGCTGATCGGGCGGCGGATGAGCTCGGCCGAAGCGCGAAACGTCGCGGAGCTGCTCCGCCGCCTGCTGGAGCGCCCCGGCGACGGGCGGAGCCTGGAGACCTGAGGACGCCGTCGGGGTGCAATCGGCGGACGGAAGGAGCTACTATCTCCCAGTACATCGCCCCAACACGGTAGGGACATGCCGCTTGATGGGTGGTACAGCTCGGGGCTGGTCATCCTCTCCATCCTGATCGCCAGCGCCGCCTCCTACACCGCGCTCGAGTTCGCCGCGAGAATCACGGCGGCCCGGGGACGCGAGCGTCTCGCCTGGCTGGCCGGCGGGTCGGTGGCCATGGGCGTCGGCATCTGGAGCATGCATTTCGTGGGCATGCTCGCCTTCCACCTCCCCCTGCCCATCACCTACGGTCTGGGGCTGGTGCTGCTCTCCGTGGTCGTGGCGATCGGTGCCTCCGCGCTCGCGCTCTTCATGGCCAGCCGGCCATCGCTCGGCCCCCTCGCCCTCATCGGCGGCGCGCTCTGGATGGGCCCCGCGATCGCCGGCATGCACTACATCGGGATGGCCGCTCTCAGCGTCGAAGCGCAACTCCGCTGGTCCCCTTGGCTCGTGATCGCCTCCGTTGGCATCGCGATGGTGGCCTCGCTCGGGGGGCTCGGGCTGGCCTATCGGTTCCGGTCGGACGAGAGCCGGCGGACGCGCCTCAGAAGGTTCGCGAGCGCGCTCCTGTTCGGGGGGGCGATCGCCGGAATGCACTACACCGGCATGGCGGCCGCCGACTTCACGGTGCCCGGTCAGACGGGGAATCCCGGCGGAGGACTCCTGGCGACAAAGCAGCTCGCCGTCGGGGTCGGCCTCGGGACGCTCCTGATCCTCGGCACCGGGCTCGTCGGGGCGATGCTGGACCGCCGGCTGCGGGCCCGCGCCATGCTGCTGGAGCGACAGCGGGACGCGCAGAAGCTCGAGGCCATCGGGCAGCTGGCCGGCGGGATCGCCCACGACTTCAACAACCTGCTCACCGCGATCCTGGGGCATGCCGCGTTTCTCAAGCAGGACCCGGGCATAGGGGATGCCAGCCGCGAGGATATCGAGCAGATCGAAGCCGCCGCGTCGCGGGCCGCCGAGCTCACTCGCCAGCTCCTCGCGTTCGGCCGCCGCCAGGTGCTGGAGTCGCGCCCGATGCTGCTCAACGAGGTCGTCAGCGACACCATGCGCATGCTCGGCCGCGTGGTGGGCGAGAACATCGAAGTCAGGGTTCTCCTCGCCCCGGACCTCGCCCTCACCATGGCGGATCCGAGCCAGATGACCCAGATCCTGATCAACCTGGTGGTCAACGCGCGCGACGCCATGCCGGACGGCGGACTGCTGACCATCGAGACCCGGAACGTAGAGGTGGATTCGGTCACCTTCGGGCAGCATCTCGACGCACCACCGGGCTCCTACGTGATGCTGGGCGTGACCGACAACGGAGTCGGCATCGCTCCCGAGCACCAACCCCGCATCTTCGAGCCGTTCTTCACCACCAAAGTCGCGGGGCGCGGCACGGGGCTCGGGCTCTCGACGGTGTACGGCATCGTCGCCCAGAGCGGCGGGGCAATCTCGGTCTACAGCGAGCCGGGGCGCGGCAGCACCTTCTGCGTCTATTTCCGCCAGCTGGTCGAGCCCGCCGTGCCGGGCCCCGCGCGGGAGGTACCCATCCCCGAACGCCTGGGCGGCCGCGAAACCGTCCTGGTGGTGGAAGACGAGGATGCGGTCCGGGACTTCGCGGCGCGCGCGCTCCGCCAGTACGGCTACTCGGTGCTGGTCGCCCGGCGGGCGGAGGAGGCTCTGCTGATCGCGGCGCAGCACCCCGGCACGATCGACGTGGTGCTCACCGATGTGATCATGCCGCGCACCAGCGGCCCCGGCCTGATGGCGAAGCTGCGCGAGCTGCGGCCAACCGCGCCCGTGGTCTTCATGTCGGGGTTCACCGAGAATGCGCTCGGGCATCACGGCGTGCTGGAGTCGAGCCACCCCTTCCTGCAGAAGCCGTTCAGCCCGGAGTCGCTGGCGAGGAAGATCCGGGAGGCGCTGGCCTCCCGGGCGGCCGCGAGTGAGTGAGCTGGAGTAGATCGCGGCTCAGGGCACGACCGCCGGCCGGGCCTTCACCGCGTCGATCATGAAGGCATACTCGAATGCCGCCTCCTTCAGGCGGTCGTACCGTCCCGACGACCCGCCGTGCCCGCCCGCGAAGTTCGTCTTCAGGTAGATCGGATTCGACCCCCGCTTCGTCACCCGCAGCTTCGCGACCCACTTGGCGGGCTCCCAGTACATCACCTGCGAGTCGTTGAACGACGTCGTGACGAGAAGCGCCGGGTACTCCCTCGGCGCCACGTTGTCGTAGGGCGAGTAGCTCTTCATGTAGGCGTAGTGCTCGGGGTTGCGGGGGTTCCCCCACTGCTCCCACTCCTGCGCCGTGAGCGGGATCGAAGCGTCGAGCATGGTATTGATGACGTCCACGAACGGCACGCCGGCGACGACCGCACGGAAGAGATCGGGACGCCAGGTGGCGATCACGCCCATCAGCAGGCCGCCGGCACTCGCGCCGCTAGCGACCAGCCGGCTGGGCGAGGTGAACCCCTCGCGGACCAGGTAATCGGCAACGTCGATGTAGTCGGTGAACGTGTTCTTCTTCTTCAGCATCTTTCCTTCGTCGTACCACCGGCGCCCCATCTCCTGGCCGCCCCGGATGTGGGCGATCCCGTAGCCGAAGCCGCGATCCACCAGGCTCAGCACCTCGGAGTCGAAGGTCGGCTCCATCGTCGCGCCGTAGGATCCGTAGGCGTACAGCATGAACGGCCGGCTGCCGTCCATCGGGGAGTCCTTCGGGAGCAGAAGCGACAGAGGCACCCGCTCGCCGTCGCGGGCCTGCACCATGACCCGGCGCAGGTCGTACTTCGAGGCGTCGAACCCGCTCGGGATCTCCCGGCGCTTCAGGAGGGTCCGGGTGCGCTTCTCCAGGTCGTACTGGTAGACGCTGTGGGGCGTGGTCAGGGACGAGTAGCTGAAGCGGAATGTCGCGGCATCGAAGTCCGGGTTCTCGGACGGGAAGACGCCGTACGCGACGTCGGGGAAGGTGATGAAATGGGTGGCGTCGTCGGCCAACCTTACCACCCGAAGCCGACCGAGACCGTTCGCCCGCTCGGAGACGACGACGTGGGTGCGGAAGACGTCGAACGATTCGACGAACACCGAATCGCTGGCCGGCAGCCAGTCGCGCCAGCTCCTCGGCGCGGAGTCCTCCTCCGGGGTGCGGACGATCCTGAAGTTGGTCGCCCCGTCGTTGGTCCGGATCAGGAACGCGCCAGGAACGTGGTCCGCGACGTACTCCACCATCGGGCGGCGCGGAACGAGGACTCGTGGCGCGGTCGAGGGCTTGGCGGTCGGTATCACGCGCCACTCGCTGGACGTATAGCCGTCCGCCGAGATGAAGACGTACTTGCCGCTCTGCGATCGGGATACGCCGACGTCGTAGAGGACGTTGTCCTCCTGGAAGACCTTCACGTCGCGGCCCGCCGGAGCGCCGATGGTGTGCCGCCAGACCGCGTTCCCTCGCTTCGCCGAGTCGGCCCGCATGTAGAAGAACGTCCGGTTGTCGTCCGCCCATGCGGTCCCGTTCCACACGTTCGGAATCGATCCCGGGAGAAGGGCGCCGGTACGGAGGTCCTTCACGTGCAGGGTGTACTCCCGGAAGGCGGTCGTGTCCTCCAAGTAGATGAGCAGAGTGCCGTCGGGGCTCACCTCCATCCCCCCCAGCGCGTGGAACTTCCTGCCCCGGGCGAGGAGGTTCTGGTCGAGGACGATCTCCTCCCGCGCGTCGAGCGTCCTCCGCTTCCGGCAGAAGATCGGGTAGCTCTTGCCCTGCTCGGTGCGGGTGTAGTACCAGAAGCCGCGGTACCGGAACGGCACCGAGAGATCGGTCTCCTTGACCCGGCCGAGCATCTCCCGGTAGATCGAGTCCTGCGTCGCCTTGGTGTGCGAGAGCTTCGCCTCGGTGTAGGCGTTCTCGGCCTCCAGGTACCGGACGACGTCGGGATTCGACTTCTCGCGCAGCCAGAAGTAGTCGTCCCGAAGGACCTCGCCGTGCAGGGTGTCGATCTTCGCGATCCGCTTGGCCACGGGAGGCTCACCCTGCGCCTCCAGTATTCTCGGCACCCCGATGCTCAGACAGAATCCGGCGGCTACGACGAGTGCTCCAACGCGCATTTCCACTGCCTCCTGGAATCGGGACCCTCTGCAACTTGGCCCGGCCGGTGCCCGTCCGCTACCGTCGCCGGGACCGCCTCGCGGCGCCTCATGTTGCGATGGAGACGGATTCGCCGATTCGTCCCGCGGTAGCCTATATTGGTCGCACCCATCCACTTCCCCTCGCCCCCCGCGAGAGAACGCTCATGTCCCTCGGCGCCAGCTTCCTGGAGCAGGTGAATCGGGCCTTCGACCACGCCGCCGGATTCACCAGGCACGACCCCACCCTGCTCGCCAACATCAAGGCGTGCAAGAATCTCTTCTACACCAGCTTCCCCATCAAACGGGACGACGGCACCATCGAGGTGATGCACGCCTGGCGGGCGGAGCACAGCCACCACAAGCTCCCCACCAAGGGCGGCATCCGGTACGCCGAAACGGTGGACGCCGAGGAGGTGCAGGCGCTGGCCGCGCTGATGACCTACAAGTGCGCGCTGGTGGACGTGCCGTTCGGCGGCGCCAAGGGCGGCATCAGGCTCAACCCGAAGCGCTATTCTGCGGGGGAGCTGGAGCGGATCACCCGGCGGTACGTCTTCGAGCTGGTGCGCAAGAACTTCATGGGACCGGGGCTCGACGTTCCCGCGCCCGACGTCGGCACCGGGCCGCGCGAGATGGCCTGGATCGCCGACACCTACACCCAGCTCCGCCCGGGGGAGCTGGACGCGCTCGGCTGCGTTACCGCAAAGCCGGTGAGCGCCGGCGGCATTCGCGGGCGGGTCGAAGCGACGGGGCGGGGCGTCTTCTTCGGCGTCCGCGAGATCTGCGGGGTGAAGGAGGACATGAAGGCGCTCGGGCTCACGCCGGGACTCCAGGGCAAGCGGGTCGTGCTCCAGGGGCTCGGCAACGTGGGCTACTACGCCGCGCAGTTTTTTCAGCAGGCGGGCGCCGTGCTGGTCGGATTGGCGGAGTCCGAGGGCGCCGTCGCGAACCCGAAGGGACTCGACATCGAAGCGGTGATGGCGCACCGCAAGGAGCGCAAGACCATCCTCGACTTCCCCGGGGCGACCAACCTCGCCCGCCGGGAGGACGCGCTCGAGCTGGAGTGCGACATCCTGATCCCCGCGGCGCTGGAACGGCAGATCACCGCGGAGAACGCGCCCCGGGTCAAGGCGAAGATGGTGGTCGAAGCCGCGAACGGTCCCACCACTCCCGAGGCGGACGAGATCCTCGCCCAGCGTGGGATCATGGTGATCCCCGACGCGTACATCAACGCCGGCGGCGTCACTGTGTCCTATTTCGAGTGGGTCAAGAACCTGGGGCACGTGCGCTTCGGCCGGATGCAGAAGCGGTTCGAGCAGGGCGCCTATGGCCGTCTGCTCGAGGCGGTGGAGAGTGTGACCGGCCGCCACTTCACCCCCGAGGAGGTCGAGCGGGTGACCCAGGGCGCCAGCGAGGAAGACCTGGTGAACTCGGGGCTGGAAGAGACGATGATCGGGGCCTATCACCCGATCCGGGAAATGTGGAAGCAGCGGGACGGCAAGGAGGACATGCGGACCGCGGCGATGATCGTCGCGATAGACAAGGTGGCGGTGAGCTACGAGCAGCTCGGCATCTTTCCCTGACCACGGGAGGGTTCATGGACAAGCGCTTCCTCGCGGCCTGGCTCATCGTTTTCATCGCCTGGATGGCGGGCAGCTTCGTGGTGCACGGCGTGCTCCTGCACGACGACTATCTGACGCTCCCGAACCTCTTCCGCCCCGAGGCGGAGGCGCAGCAGTACTTCCCGCTGATGCTTCTGGCCCACGTGATCCTGGCGGGAGCGTTCGTGTGGATCTATTCGCGGGGAGTCGAGGACGCGCCCTGGACCGGCCAAGGGATCCGCTTCGGGCTGGCGGTCGCGCTGCTCACGATCGTGCCCACTTACATCATCTACCACGTCGTCCAGCCGATGCCGGGCCGGATAGCGGTGAGGCAGATCGTCTTCGACGGCGTTCTGATGCTGGCCCTGGGCCTGCTGGTCGCGTTCCTCTATCGAGGCGCCCGAAGAGCCTAGTGCGATAGCATCCCGCCCATGACGCTCACGCCTGCCACACCGGAGCCCGGGCCGGGGATCGTTCGGGTCGGCCCCTTCGCGGGCTTCGTCCCGCGGTTCGACGAGCTCATCGCGTCGTCCAGCTCGATGGTGCTGTACTTCATCCATTCGCGGCGCTGGCGGGAGAACCACGATGCCGCGATCAAGGCGTTCCTGGGCCGCGAGGGGACCAGCCTGGAGGTCTTCCTTCCGGACCTGGAGAACCACGAGCTCATGTTCTCCCTGGAGAAGCACTTCGACGACGGCCCGCTGATCCCGGCGCTGGTCGAGGACGCCTACCGGTATTTCGCCCGGCTGGCGCGCGACTACCAGAAACCGGTCCAGATCTGGCTGTTCGGACGGTATCCTACGTACTCGTTCTACAAGTTCGACGAGCGCGCGGTCATGGCGATGTACTCCAACAGCGTCGCCAAGAAGGAGCTGCCGGCCTTCGAGATCACGACGGAGGGATTCCTGGGGAGCTTTCTCGCGGCCGATATCGCGGACCTCAAGCGAGAGTGCCGCGGCCGGGCTCCCAACGACCTGGAAGCGGTGATCGGCCACGCGACGGGGGAGCACGGCTAGACCTGCATCTGCTTCCACCTGCCCCGCCGGAACAGGACGATCCCTACCAGCCCGGCCAGCGATTCGGCGCTCACGACCGACCAGTACACCCCGGTGGTCCCCACCCCCAGCTCGAGCGCCAGCAGATACGCGAGCGGAATCTCGAACAGCCAGAAACAGAAGAAGTTGATCTTCGTCGGCGTCATGGTGTCGCCCGCGCCGTTGAAGGCCTGCGGCATCACCATCCCCCAGGCGAAGATGGGGTAGCCGTACGACCAGATGCGCAGGGCCTCGGCGCCGGCGGCGACCACTTCGGGATCGGAGGTGAAGATCCGCACGAGGGACTCGCCGAACGAGAGGTACACCACGGTTACGGCCAGCAGGAACGCCATGTTGGCCCAGCCGGTGATCCACACCGAGCGTTCGGCGCGCTCGGGTTGCCTGGCACCGAGGTTCTGCCCCACCAGCGTCGCGGCGGCGTTGGATACGCCCCACGCCGGCAGCAGGGTGAAGATGAAGATGCGCACGGCGATGGTGTAGCCGGCCAGCGCCTCGCTACCGAACTCGGCCATGATGCGCACCAGGCCCAGCCAGGAGGAGGTGGCGATGATGAACTGGCCGATGCCGCCGAGCGACGTGCGTATCAGTCGCAGCATGGCGTCGGCGTGCACCCGGACCTGCGACGGAAGCACCCGGATGTGCTTTGCGCCCCGGAAGAGCACCGCGAGCTGGGTCAGGACACCCACCCCGCGCCCGATGGTGGTGGCGATGCCGGCACCCTCGATCCCCAGCTCCGGGAACGGCCCCCACCCGAAGATGAGCGCCGGGTCGAGCACGATGTTGATGCCGTTCGACAGCCAGAGGACCCGCATCGCGATCGCCGCGTCCCCCGCGCCGCGGAAGACCGCGTTCAGGATGAAGATCAGCATGATGACGACGTTGCCGCCGAGCATCCATCGAGTGAAGCGATACCCGTGCTCGATGGCCCAGGCGTCGGCGCCCATCAGCTCCAGAACGTCCTTCGCGAAGAAGATGCCGGCGACGGCGAAGGGCACCGAGGC
>CAYPAE010000058.1:0-2132 GCA_964408595.1 uncultured Gemmatimonadaceae bacterium
ACTTCATGCCGAGCGGGATCGCGCGAGTGCCTTTGCAGGCGGGGTACGTGGTGCACGCGAGGAACTCGCCGAAGCGGCCGGTCTTGATCACCATCGGCGAGCCGCAGAGGTGGCACTTCTCGTCGGTGGGCCGGTCCGGGGCGCGCGCCTTCCGAAGGGACTTCACGTAGTCGCAGGTGTCCTTGTACTTCACGCAGGCGAGATAGGGCCCGAACCGCCCGGTCTTGAGCTCGATCGCCGAGCCGCACTTGGGGCAGCGCTCCTTGGCCAGGTCCTCGGGATTGAGTCCGTGCGCGTCGGCCACCAGCGCGGTCATGTCCACCGCTTCGAGCGCCTTGGTGAAGGGCCCGTAGAACTCGGCGAGCACGTGCTGCCAGCCGAGCTCGCCCTCCTCGATCCGGTCGAGCTCGTTCTCCATCCCGGAGGTGAACTCGACGTTGAAGATCTCGGGGAACTTGGCCACCATGATCTTCTCCACCAGCTCGCCCAGCTCGGTGGGGAAGAACCGGCGCTGCTCCACCTTGACGTACTCCCGGGCGGAGAGGGTGGAGATGATGGCGCTGTAGGTGGACGGCCGGCCGATGCCGAGCCGCTCCAGCTCCTTCACCAGGCTGGCCTCGGAGAAGCGGGGCGGCGGCTCGGTGAAGTGCTGCGACGGGGTGATCTCCTTCACCTCCGCGCGGTCGCCCTGGACCAGCGGCGGAATCGGCGGGAGGTCCTCCACCTGCCGGCCCTCCTCCTTCTCCCGTCCCTCGGTGTAGAGCACGTGGAAGCCGTCGAAGATCATGACCGACCCGGTGGCGCGGAACAGATAGCGGCCCAGGTCGAACTCCACGACGGTCATGTCGTACTGCGCCGGCGTCATCTGCGAGGCGACGAAGCGCCGCCAGATGAGCTGGTACAGCCGGAACTGGTCCGGCTCGAGGTAGCGCTGGACCTGCTCGGGGTGACGGCGCACGTCGGTCGGGCGGATCGCCTCGTGGGCGCCCTGCACCCGCGCATTCTTCCGGTCGCTGTAGGGGTTGGGCTGGGCCGGGAGGTAGGGCTTGCCGTACCGCTTGCCGATGAAGCCGCGGACCGCCGCGATCGCGGTGTCCGCCACCCGCACCGAGTCGGTCCGCATGTAGGTGACCAGGCCGACCGGCCCTTCCTCACCCACATCGATGCCTTCGTAGAGGTCCTGCGCCGCGCGCATCGTCCGCCGGGAGGAGAAGCCGAGCTTCTTGGCCGCCTCCTGCTGGAGCGTGCTGGTGGTGAACGGCGCCGCCGGGCGCTTGTTGCGGCGGCGCTGCTCGACCTTGGAGACGATGAACGGCAGGCTCCTGACCGCATCCACCACCGCCCGCGCCTCGGCCTCGGTGTGGAGCTGCGGCTTGTGCCCGTCCACCTTCACCAGCGACGCCTCGAAGGTCTGTCCCTTGCCCTCGCAGAGCGCCTCGATCGTCCAGTACTCCTGCGACTCGAAGGCGCGGATCTCCCGCTCGCGCTCGACGATGAGGCGGAGCGCCACGGTCTGGACCCGGCCGGCGGAGAGGCCGGTCTTGATCGTCCGCCAGAGGATCGGGCTCGCCTTGTAGCCCACCAGCCGGTCGAGGATCCGGCGGGCCTGCTGCGCGTCCACCTTGCGCTCGTCGATCTTCCTCGGCGCGTCCATGGCGGCGAGGACGGCGTCCCTGGTGATCTCCTCGAACAGCACCCGGTGCACCGGCACCTTGGAGTCGAGCTGGTCGGCGACGTGCCAGGCGATCGCCTCGCCTTCCCGGTCGGGGTCGGTGGCGAGATAGATGGTGGAGGCGGTCTTCGCCGCCTTCTTCAGCTCCGAGAGGGTCTTCGTCTTTCCTTTAATGGTGACGTACTTGGGCTCGAACCCGCGCTCCACGTCCACCCCCAACTCCCGGGTCGGGAGGTCGCGGAGGTGGCCGACGGTCGCCTTCACGTCGTAGCCGGAGCCCAGGTATTTGCCGATGGTCTTGGCCTTGGTGGGCGATTCGACGATCACGAGCGCACCCCGCCCCCGAACCGCCGCCGGAGCCGGGCTGCGGCTTCGGGCCGGCTTGGCGCGGGGCTTGGCGGCCCCGGCGGCAGGGGCAGGCCCCTTGCCCTTGCCTGGCTTGGGGGCAGGCTTGGCCCCC
>CAYPAE010000058.1:2232-8870 GCA_964408595.1 uncultured Gemmatimonadaceae bacterium
TTTCTTCACCACTCGTTTCGCGGGTGTCGCCATGTCTGGAGTGTAATCTCCGGTCTCACCATGTGGTCAATTTTGGGAACAGCAAGAAAGGGGCGGCGGGGGGCTGGCGCAAGGCGATGAAACGTAAGCTGCTGTCATACCATGTCTTACAGATAGGCATGGCCCCCTTCGCTGCGCTCAGGGTGACACTTCACCACCCGCCGTGCTGCCGAGCGAGCTCCACTACCCCCGCCGCCACCTGCTCCATCCCACGCTCCGCCGCCACCTCGAAATCAGCGAGCTTGTAAAACGGTTCCCGCGCCTCGAGGAGATGCCGCATCCGCTCGACCGGGTCGGTGCCGGTCAACAGGGGGCGCGGCTCGCCGGTTTCGGAGCGCTTGGCGGCGGTACTGGGCAGGCAGCGCAGATAGATAAGGAGAGCGAACTCCCGGGCCCCGTGCATGTGGCCGGGCTGCGCCGCCCAGCCGCCGCCCGGCACGATGACCGCGGGCTCCTCCGCCTCCACCGCGGCGAGCACCGCCTTCTGCTCCATCTCCCGGAAGCGCGGCTCGCCCACCATCCCGAAGATCTGGGCGACCGGCATCCCCATTTCCCGCACCAGCAGCGAGTCGATGTCGAACAGGGGAGCGCCGAGCTCCTCGGCGACCTGCCGGCCGACCGTGCTCTTCCCGGAACCGGGAAGACCGACCAGGACCAGGTGGCGCGGCATCAGCTGCTCCCTCCGGCTCGGCTGCGGGTCTCGGTCCAGCGGCTGCCCAGGGAGGCGACGTACGCCTGGTAGTTCCGCCGCATCTCGCCGAGCGAGTCGCCGCCGAACTTCTCCAGCATTGCGTCGGCCAGCGCGAGCGCGACCATCGCCTCCGCGATCACGCCGAGCGCGGGCACCGCGGTCACGTCGGACCGCTCGCTCTGTGCCTGGGCCGGATCGCCGGACACGAGATCCACGGTCGGGAGCGGCGACATCAAGGTGGAGATCGGCTTCATAGCGACCCGGACAACCACCGGTTCGCCGGTGGTGATCCCACCCTCGAGCCCGCCGGCGTTGTTGGTGCTGCGGCGGAAACCGCCCCGGCGGTCGCCCCCGACCGGCGGACCCGCCGCCCCGCTGCCCTGCTGCCCCGCTGCCCCGCTGATGGCATCATGCACCTCCGACCCGAGCCGGCGCGCCGCCTCGAAGCCCATCCCGATCTCGACTCCCTTCACCGCCGGGATGGACATGAGGAGGCCGGCCAGCCGGCCGTCGAGCTTGCGGTCCCAGCTCACGTGGCTGCCGAGGCCCACCACCACGCCGCGGGCCACGACTTCCACCTCGCCGCCCAGGGTGTCGCCGGCCTTCTTGGCCTGGTCGATCCGGCGGACGATCTCGGGCTCGACCGAGGGGTCGAGCACGCGCACTTCGGAGCGGTCGGCGGCTTCGTTCAAGGGGACGGGGAGCTCGGCGGGGCGGCCGGCGGCGACGCCGCCCAGGGTGACGACGTGGCTCCCGATCTCGACCCCGAACTCGTCGAGCAGCCGCTTGGCCAGGGCGCCGGCGGCGACCCGGGCCGCGGTCTCGCGGGCGCTGGCGCGCTCCAGGATGTCGCGGGCGTCGAGCCGGTCGTACTTGAGGACGCCGGCCAGATCGGCGTGGCCGGGGCGCGGGCGGGAGACCCGGCGGCGCCGCAGCTCGCCGACGGGTTCCCCGTCCGCGGCCTCGGGGGCCATCACATCCTCCCAGTTGGCCCAGTCGCGGTTGGCGATGAGCATGGCCACCGGTGAGCCGAGGGTCTCGCCGGCGCGCACGCCGGAGAGCCACTCGATGCGGTCGCGCTCGATCTTCATGCGCGCGCCGCGGCCGTAGCCCTGCATGCGCCTGGCGAGATCGCGGTCCACCGCCTCGGCCGCGACCGGCAGGCCCGCGGGCAGGCCTTCGACGATGGTGACGAAGGCCTTTCCGTGGGACTCGCCGGCCGTGGTGAAGCGGAGGTGCATGGCTCCTCGATGCCTGGGAGAGGAGAAACGCCGGAACGACGGAACGGCGGAAGCATAATCGTTCCGCCGTCCCGTCGTTCGTTTCCCCGGTGTCCGGGGCCGGCCCTGCGCCCCGCTTACTGCTCCGACATCCCGTCGTCGGTGATCCGCGGCGTCACCAAGATAATGAGATCGCGCCGGTTCTCGACTTCTCGGCTGAAGGAGAAGAGCTTGCCTATGATCGGGAGTCCGCCGAGCAGGGGGATCCCGGAGCGGTTCTTGGTCACCTCGGTAACGGTCAGGCCGCCGATGACCGCGGTCTCGCCGTCGTTCACCAGGAGCTGGTTGTCGGCCTTCTGCTTCTGGAAGATGAACCCGAGGTCCGCCGCGGCGAGCGGCTGAATCGCCGAGCGCTCGGTGTGGAGCTGCATCAGGATCTGCCGGTTGTTGGTGACGTGCGGGGTGACCGTCAAGCGGATGCCGGTCTCCTTGAACTGCACGTTGGCCCGGGCCACGCCGCCGTTGCCGGTGCCGGACGACGCGTCGATGACGCGGACCGGGGTCTCCTCACCCACGAGGATGTCGGCCTGACGGTTGTCGAGGGTCGAGATCACCGGCTCGGCCTGGATGTCGGCCAGCTCGGTGCGCTCGAGCGCGCTCAGGAACGTGGTCAGCGAGAAGCCGCCGATGCTGGTGGAGTAGATCAGGTCCAGCGCGGCGCCGGTGATGGTGGCGTCGGCGTTCCCGATGGCGGAGACGCTGTTGCCGCCCAGGTTGATGACGTTGATGTTCCTATCGAACGAGCTTCCGTCCGCGGGGTTGCGGCGTTGCACCAGCTTGTTGAAGAACTGGTTCCGGTCGCCCAGGTCGTACTTGATGCCCAGCTCCTCGATGTCGGTCCGGTCCACGAAGATGATCTTGGCCTGGATCGAGAGCTGCGGCGTGCGGATGTCGAGGCCGCGGACGAAGTCGGTGACGTTCGACACCTTGGTGCGGGTGTCGGTGATGATGAGGCTGTTGGAGCCGGTGTCGGCCACCACGCGGCCGCGGCCCTTGGTCAGGATGCTCTCGACCGTCTTCTCCAGCGAGCCGGCGTGGGCGTAGTTGATCCGGACGATGCTGGTCTCCAGCGGCTCGAGCGAGTCGAGCGAGGAGAGGACGCCCGGCGAATCCACCCGGATGATCCCGCCCGACATCTCCTGGGCGGAGAGACCCTGGCTCGCCAGGATCGCCTGGAACGCCATCGGCCAGGGCTGGTTCTTCACCTCGGCGGTGACTTCGCCCTTGACGTCCTTGCCGATGATGATGGTGCGGCCGCTGAAGGCGGCGAAGCCGGCGACCACGTCGGCGATGCTGGCGCGGTCCCAGGTGACGGTGATCCGGGGCTCCTCGCTGCCGACCGACACCGCGCGGGCGCGGGCCATCGAGGGCTTCACTTCCGGCGACTTGGCGACCACCGGAGTCACGCCAGCCGGCGCCTCGTCGGCGACCAGCTCGGCGTGGGCCTCGACCGACGACCAGGCCTGGAAGCCCTGATCGGCGCCGAAGGTGATCTTGATCGACTCGCCCTGGCGCGCCACCTCGTACGCCTTGGGGGCGTCGAGGTCGATCACGATCCGGACGATGTCGGGCCGGAACTGGGAGTAGCGGAGGTTGAGCACGCCGCCGCGCTTCACCCCGTCGTACACCGCCGGAGCGGCGTCGCTCAGCTTGGCGCCGACGACGTCGAGCACCAGCCGGTCGGGAGAAGCGAGGACGAAGTCGCGCACGTCCACCGCGCCGCGGACGGCGATCACCACTTCCGCCTTCCCGGCGGAGGGCGCCAGGCTGACCGCCGTGACCTCCCCGCTGCCAGGACCTTCGCCCCGAGCGGGGGTCGCCCCGAGTCCCACCAGCGCCGCCCCGAGCAACAGCGAGGGGAGCGAGTGGGCGGTGGCGAAAAGGATCTTGCGATACAATCCGGTCATGGCGTCTCGACCTCCTGCTTCCGCAGCGAGAGAGTTTCCTGGCGTTCGAACCCGAAGTCGCGAATGGTGAACACGGCATCGCGCGGCCGGATCTGCACCAGCCTCGCGCGTCCCAACTGGTCACCGACCCGCATCTTGTGACGCTTGGCGGTGGCCTTCTCCCGCAGCACGACGACGCTGTTGCCGCTGCTGCGGAGGTCCTGATACACCCCTACCAGATCCAGGTCGGCGATCTCGGGCCCGGTCGCGGAGCCGTTGATCAGTGACGCGAACGGATCGCGGGTCCCGCCGGCGTACGCGAAGGTCTCGCGCATCACCTCGATCTCGCGGGCTTTCTGGATCGAATCGGCCAGCGCGGCTTCGGCCACGGTGACGGTGTCGGCCCGGGTGCTGTCCGCGCCCGGCGAGGTGGCGGCCAAGCTGCTGCTGGCTCCGGAGTCCGTCGCGGCCGGCTGGGCCGTGGCCGGCGCGGCTTCGGCCGGCCGGCGCGTCTGCCGGAGACTGTCGTTGTGGGCTCGCAGCGCGGCCAACTGCGCTTCGGCCTCCTGCGCTTTCGCCTCGTCTCCGGACGGCGAGCACCCGGCCAGAGCGGCGAGCAGGGCGAACCCGAGCAGAGCGTTACGAGCCACTGGCCTGTCCCTCCGGAGTGGAAGACTTGACGAACGTGCGGACCTGGAACTTGGCCTCCAGCAGCGAGCCGCTGGTGTCGCCGAGCGCTTTGGCGGAGCTCATGTTCGCCTGGTCGAGGGTCAGGTCGTAGGGCACGATGATCCGCTGCAGACTCGCCACGTCGGCGAGGAACTGGCCGATCTGATCGTAGCGCCCGATGACCGACATGTTGTACCTGTAGGTATCGAACGGAGCCGGACCCGCCTCCACCGGCATCGGCACCACCTGCGAGAGCGTGACGCCGCGGATCTTGCCCCGGCTCGAGATGTCGTCGAGCAGATTGGGGACTTCGTTCCGCTCGGGGACCAGCCGGCGCAGCAGCGCCAGGCTCCCCCGGTAGGTCTCCAGCCGCTTGCGCAGGTCTTCCACCGTGCCGCGCGCCAGCTCGCGCTTGGCGCTGTCGGTCGCGGCCTGGAGCTGGGCGATGGTGTCGCGGACCGCGACCACGCGCTCCTCGCGCACGGCGAGCCCGGGCATCCCCACGGCCTCGATGACCGCGCCGGTGTAGGCGATGTATCCGGTCAGGCCGGCGAGCAGTATCACCAGCACCGGAGTGGCCTTCTTCGAAGACATTGCCATGGCGACTACCTCACCGACTCGCTGAGGGGAACCGTCCGGATGTACGCTGAGTCAGCCTGGCGGTACGTGGCCCGGATGGTGAAGGCGGTAACCGGACGCTCCTTCTCGACCACCGTCTGCGCCGAGACCGGCGTGACCTCGGTGATCCAGGGCGAGGCCTCCATCTGCCGGAGGAACCGGGTGTATGCCTGGATGTCCACCGTGCGGCCGTTGACGTTGAAGGTCACCGGCGGGCTCACGAACGGCTCGGCCACCGTCGTGTCCTTCTTGGCGTTCGCGGCGGCTTGGGGGGACGCCGGCGGCGGAGCGGCCGTCGCGGCGTGCCCCATGTCCACCAGCCAGGTATAGGCCGGCAGCGCCTTGGTCACTTCATCGAGCAGGTGCGGCCACACGTAGCGGTCGCCGTCCACCGTGCGGATCACGCCGATCTGGGCGACGAGCGAGTCGCGGATCGTCTCCTGGTGCCGCTTCTCGACCAGGAACGCCTTGAAGCGCTTGTGGTCGGCGCGCGTCTGCTCCAGCTGGGGCTCCAGCGCGTTCAGCTCGCGGGTGGTGCCGACCACCACGTAGCCGAGCCAGGCCAGCACGCCCACCCAGCTCACCACCGAGGCGAGCAGGAGCGGGTCCTTCACTTTGGTGCCCAAGCCGCGCACGCCCTCCATCACTCCCTGGAGGGGCGACCGCGCCCGCTTGCGCTTCAGGTCCGGACGAAGATTGACGGTGATCATCGGGTGTCGGGTCCGTTGGTCGGGGTCACGCCGCGCTGCGAAGCGCGAGGCCGATCGGGAGCATCAGCAAGGGTGCCACTTCGTCCACCGGCATGGTGTCGAACACGCCGTCGGCCACCTGAAGCTTCTCGATCGGGTTGGCCAGCTGCACCGGAATCCGGAGCCGGTCGGACAGCACCTTGTTGAGACGCGGAATGCGGGCGCCGCCACCGGTGGTGAAGATCTGGGAGATCCCGCCGGCCGATCGGCTGGCCGACTGGAGGAACGCGGCCGCGCGCTCGATGCCGACGGCGAGCTCTTCGCCCCGGCCTTCGAGCAGCGGATCGAGCGCGTCGCTCGACGTGGTGCCGCGAAGCAGGCGGTCGGCTTCGTCGGCCGAGAGCCCGCGCTCGCGCTGGAGGTCTTCCTTGAACCGGCGGGTGCCGATGGGAATGTCGCGGGTGAGAACCGGGACCCCGTCGTCCAGGATGTTGATGTTGGTGGTCTCGTGCCCGATGTTGACCAGCCCGACCACGCCGACCATCGCCTCGGGGTAGTTGACCTCGAAGGCGTTGTGCAGCGCGAAGGCCTCCACGTCGATCACGCTGGCGTCGAGCCCGACATCGGAGAGGAGGGCGACCTTGTGCTCGACCAGCTCGCGCTTGGCGGCGACCAGGAGCACGGCCATCTGGAGGCCTTCGCCCTCGGGATCGAGGATCTGGAAGTCGAGCTCGACGTTGTCCATGTCGAACGGCACGTGCTGCTC
>CAYPAE010000059.1:0-8745 GCA_964408595.1 uncultured Gemmatimonadaceae bacterium
CCGCTCCTCGATCTCCTCCAGCAGGTCGTGGCCGCGCTGTACCGTCCAGTCGCCGGGGACGAGAATGTGAAACGAGATGAACCGCCGTGCGGCCGCCTGGCGGGTCCGCAGCGCGTGGTACCGCACCCCCGACTTCCCGTGGGACTCCAGGATCGTCCTGATTTTCGCCAGCGTCTCCTCCGGCAGCGAGGTGTCGAGGAGACCGAGCATCGACCGGCGGACCAGGCGGAATCCGGAGTAAAGCACGTTGAGCGCCACCCCGATCGCCACGATCGCGTCGAGCCGGTGCCAGCCGGTAATCGCCGCGGCCCCCACCCCGACGATGATGCCGAGCGAGGTCCAGACGTCCGCCATCAGATGCTGGGCGTCGGCCTCGAGGGTGATGGACTCATGACGCCGGCCCGCCCGATGCAGCACCCGGGCAACGCCGAGGTTGATCACCGATGCGATGCCGATGATCGCGAGGCCCAGGCCGGGCTCCTCGATCGGCCGCGGATCGATCAGCCGGCGCACCGCCGCGACCATGATGCTGGCGGCAGCGACCAGAATGAGCGCGCCCTCGAACCCGCTGGAGAAGTACTCGGCCTTGGTGTGGCCGTAGGCGTGCTCCTCGTCGGCCGGCCGCGCGGCCACCGAGAGGGCGAAGAGCGCCACCACGGCGGCGATCAGGTTGACGAACGATTCCAGCGCGTCGGAGAGGAGGCCGACGGAGCCGGTGAGCAGGTAGGCGCCGCCCTTGAGCCCGATGGTGACGAGCGCCGCGAGGACCGATATCGCCGCGAAGCGGAGCAGTCCGTGACGCTCGATCACGCCACCGGCTCCGGCAGCAGCCGGGCCACCTCGGCCACCGTGAGCGGAGAGCTTCCTTCGGCGCGGTTATTCACCAGGAGGTAGGCGGGGATCCGGGTCTTCACGGCGGTGTCGATCAATCGCAGGAGGTCGCGGCGGAGCTCGGGGTTGGGATCCTGGATCCGGTCGTACGGGGCGAAGGCGTCCACCGCCTCGTCGTAGGTCCGGCCGGGCCGGAGCAGCGCGCGGGCGACGATGAACGGCCCGGAGACCGAGCCGGGGAGGTCGAGCTGGTCGCCGATCGCCGGCATACGGGTCCAGGAGCTGAAGACGTGGGCCACCCCGTGCTCCCGCAACACCGCGAAGTACATCGGGGTGAGGAACTCTTCGTTTCGCACCTCGACCGCGTACTGGCCCTCGCGGGGCAGGACGGAGAAGAAACGGTCGAGCCGGTCGGCGAATTCCGAGGGTCCGATGCCGCTCCCGCGGCCGATCGCCTGGAATTCGAAGACGAACGGCCCGGTATGATCCGCGAAGTGACGCTGGTACGGCTGGTACACCGCCTCCAGGAACACCTCGGGGTTGAGGAAATCGCGATTCAGCTTGCCCGCGCGCGCCGGGTCCTGCGCCTTGGTGAAGGTCTGGACCGTGACCTGGTTCCACACCTTGCTGATGCAGGGGAACCCCGGCGGCAGGCGCTCCGCATAGGAGCGCAGCACCTCCTCCGTGGGCGGCGCGTAGAAGCTGGAGTCGATCCCGACGGTGCGGAAGAGCGGGAAGGCGGAGTACTCCTCGAGCATGCGTGCCGAGGCGCCTTTCCCCTCGTAGGTGCGGTGATAGACCAGCCCGCGCCAGCCGGAATAGTTCCAGGACGAGGCCCCGAAGCGTACCAGTGGAGGAATCCGTTCCGCCAGCGCCGCGAGCTCGGCGGGCGCGGGCGTCGCCAACGGCATGCTCACCCGGGCACGATCTTGAACACCACTCCGCCGACGCTCATGACGTACAGCTCTCCGGCGGCGTCGCGGCCAAAGCTCGGAACGTTGCCGCCCGGCGCCAGCGTTGGCCACTGGAACTGGTCCACCGCGCTCCCGTTCTCGAACCGGAAGCTCCGCACCCAACCCTGGCAGTAGTCCGAATAGAAGTAGTGCCCCTGGAGCGCGGGGATGGCCGCGCCGCGGTAGACGAAGCCGCCGGTGATCGAGCAGCCGTCGCCGTGACCGTATGAGAGTACGGGAAGCTCGAGGCCGCCCTGGTCGCAGGAGGCGTCTTCGAAGCACTCCGGGCCTTCCATGATGTTCCAGCCGAAGTTGAGGCCTCTTCCCCCGCCGGCGGCGGAGGTGGAGACGTTGACCTCCTCCCACCGCCCTTGGCCCACGTCGGCGATGTAGAGATCGTCGCTCGCCGGATCGAAGGCGATTCGCCAAGGGTTCCGGAGACCGTAGCTCCAGATCTCGGGGCGGGCGCCGGCGGTCGAGACGAATGGGTTGTCGGACGGGACGGTGTACCCTCCGCCGTCGAGCGGATCGATCCGGAGGATGGATCCGAGCAGATCCACGAGCGACTGGCCCCGGCCGTCCGGATCGTCCGCCGACCCGCCGTCGCCCAGCATGATATAGAGATGGCCGTCCGGGCCGAAGAGGACCTGGCCACCGTTGTGATTGGGGAAGGGCTGGTCGGCGTCCAGAATGGAAACCTCGCTGGCGGCATCGGCCACGTCGGGGTCGCCGGATACCCGAAACCCCGACACCCGGGTGTCGCCGGCGGCATCGGTGTAATGGACCACGAACCGGCCGTTGGTGGCGTACTGGGGGTGGAAGGCGAGTCCGAGCAGCCCCTGCTCGCCGCCGGTGGAGACCTGTCCCGAGATGTCGAGGAAGGGGTTCGGGAGCAGGGCATCGTCTTTCACGATTCGGATCGTCCCTCCCTTCTCGACGATGAAGAGACGTGGGTCGCCGTCGGGAGCGGTGAGGTAGAGTGGAAAGATCAGACCCGACGCGACCTCCTCGAGCGCGACGGGCTCAGTCCCCTCCGGCGGATCCGGCGTTTCATTATCGAACTGCGAGCCGCAGCCACTGGCGGCGACGGCCAAAATGAGTGAGAGTGTTCTCGGAAGAAGGAAACGCCTCCGCGCGACCATGACTCGTCCTTTCACCGCCGAGTGGACATGATGCGGACCCGTAGACTGCTGGGGGCCTGGCTGGTTGCGGCCGTTGCGGCCTGCACCCCGCTGGGTCTCTGGGTCTACGACGATCCCGGGCTCGAGGTCTCGCGGGTACGACTCGATCGCGACGCAGCCGGCGCCCAGCCGGTGGTGGTCGGGCTGGCCGTCTGGAATCCCAACGACTACGACGTCTCGACCGCCCGGCTCGAGCTGCAGCTCCGGCTCGACGACGTGACCGTGGGGCGTTTCTCGAGGGACAGCATCATCCCGGTTCGCCAGACCGGCCTCACCGACCTCGCCCTGGCGCTGACCGTGCCGGCCGGCCCGATACGCGAGCGCATCCGGGCGCTGAGCTCGGGCACCCACCGGTTTGCGGTGGAGGGCCGGGCAATATTTTCGACGCCGTTCGGCCGGCGCAACGTGCGCTTCGCCCACGCGGGCGACCTGGCATTCCGCGGGAGGAACGAGGTCCAGGTCGGCACCGATGTCACCGCGGACTCCATCCGCGTCCGGCGCGGCCCCTCCGCCCCCCGCCTGCCCGCTGTCCGGCCGACGCACGACGAGGGCCCCCGGGCAGGAGGCAGCCGGGAGCCGCGCTGAAATGTAGCGGCGGGGCGGCGGGGCAGCGGGGCGGCGAGTCCAGGGCTCGAACGCCCGCCGGTGTGCTTGGCTGCCCCGCTGCCCCGCTGCCCCGCTTCTCAGCGGCCGAAGTCCACCGCCGTGCTGTTGCCGCCGCAAATCACCACCCCCACCTGCTCGCCCTCTTGCGGCCGGTACGATCCGGACGTCAGAGCCGCCAGCGCGGCGGCGCCGCCGGGCTCGGCCACGAGTCGCAGGAGTCGCCAGAGGGTTTCCTGCGCGGAGCGGATGGCGTCATCCGACACCAGAATCACGCGCTCGATCCGGCTTTGCGCGAGCGGAAACATCAACTGTCCGACCCGGCGCGGTGCGAGTGAGTCCGCCGCGATTCCGCCGGCTTCGGCATCCACCGGCCGTCCGGCCGCCAGCGCGCGGGTGAGCGTCGGAGGCAACTCCGGCTCGACGCCGACCAGCCGCGGCGTCCGCCCGCCGGCGCCGGCGTACCAGGCGGCAATGCCCCCGATCAGCCCGCCGCCGCCGACCGCCACGAGCACCGAGTCCACTTCGGGTGCCTGCTCCTCGAGCTCGGCGCCCGTCGTGCCGGCGCCGAGCATGGTCTCGACCTGGTCGTAGGCGTGCACCGGCATCGCCCCGGCGGACACGATCCAGCGCTCGCTCGCGGCGAGCGCGTCGGCGTAGCGATCGCCTTCGATCACGAGGTCCGCGGCGTAGCTCCTGATCTGCGCCAGCTTGACCGGTGACGCCACCGAGGGCACGTAGATCCTGGCGGCCTTCCCCAGTCGTTGAGCGGCAAAGGCCACCGCGGCGCCATGGTTGCCTCCGGAGGCGGCCACCACGCCCGCCGGCGGAACCTCCCGCGCCAGCAGGTTGGCGAACGCGCCTCGAGCCTTGAACGAGCCGGTGTGCTGGCAGAGCTCGAGCTTCAGGATCACCTGCACCGACCGGTCCAGCCCGAAGTCGCCGCCATCCACCTGGATCAACGGCGTGCGCCGAATGTGATCCCGGATCAGCCGGTGCACCTCGGCGATCCCACTGCGGCTGACTTCCGCCGGCGCCGCCGTCAGACGAGGCTCTGGATTTGGCCGCCGTCCACCTGGAGGGCGACGCCCGTGATGAAGCTCGCCCGGTCCGAGACCAGGAACGCGACGGCGGCCGCCAGCTCTCGCGGGTCACCCGTCCGGCCCAGTGGAACCGAGGCGGCCCGCTCCCGCAACAGGTCGTCGGGGTGCCTGCCCTCCCGCTCGGCGCGCATCCGGGCCAGCTCGACCGCGTGCGCGGTGTCGAAATGGCCGGGCAGCACGGTGTTGACCAGGACGTTGTCGCTCGCGACCTCGTTGGCCAGCGTCTTGGCGAATCCGAGCAGCCCGCTTCGCGCCGTATTCGAGAGCAGGAGGCCGGGCAGGGGCTGCTTCGCGGCCATGGAGGTGAGAAACACCACCCGTCCCCACTTCCGCCCGCGCATGCCCGGCACACAGGCTTGGGCCAGCCGGATCGACCCGAGCAGGTTGAGCTCGAGCGCGGCGCGGTATTGCGCCTCGGTCGTGGTGTCGAAGGTGGTGGGGGGCGGCCCGCCGGCGTTCGCCACCAGGATGTCCACCGGGCCGAGCGCCGATTCCGCTTGGCGGACGAACCGCTCGGGCGCGCCGGCTTCGGTCACATCCCCCGCGATGGGGATGGCCACGCCTCCGCTCGAGGCGATCTCCGCCGCGCGGCGCCGGAGCTCGTCGTCTCGCCGGGCCACCATCGCCACCTGCGCGCCTTCGGCCGCGAGCTCGCGGGCGATCGCGAGTCCGAGCCCGGACGAGGCGCCGGCCACCAGAGCGACTTTTCCCTTCAGCCCGAGGTCCATGGCTTGACAAGCTATTCGTCTATTGGCTAATTGGCAATATGTCTATCGAACCAGCGCTCCGCGCGCTCGCCAACCAGCGCCGGCTCCAGATCCTGGACTGGCTGAAGGCGCCGACGCGCCACTTCCCGCCGCAGGTGGACGGAGACCTGGCGACCGACGGCGTCTGCGCCGGGCTCCTCGCGCGCAAGCTCCGGGTCAGCCAGCCGACCCTCAGCGAGCACATGCGGATCCTCTCCCAGGCCGGGCTGGTGCGGGCCAAGCGGATCAAGCAGTGGACCTTCTACCGCCGGGACGAGGCGCGCATCAAGGAGCTGAAGCGGCTCATCGCCCGGCAGGTGTAGGCAGGCGGACGGGCGGGCACGCGGGCAGCCGGGCAGCCGGGCAGGAGCAGCACACCGAAGCCTCTTCTGCACCGAAGCAACCGCCCGCGTGCCCGCGTGCCCCTACCGTCCCGCCGCGCGCTCCAGCCGGTCGAGATGGGTGATGGTGACGGTGATCGCCCCGAACTCCTCCTCTACTTTCCCCCGGAAGATGAACGGCCCCTGGTCGAAGAGGACATGGCCGCGCTCGCGGTAAACCCGCGGGAAGAGCACGGTCTCGATCAGTCCTTCCCCGTCGTCGAAGGTGGCGAACTCCATCGGCTCGTCCTTGAGGGTATGGACCGGCTTGGCGGTGGTGAGCATCCCCGCCAGCATCACGTGGCGGCCCACATGGCGGGGCAGGTCGGTGCTGCGGCAGAGCGTGAAGCGCGCCAGCCGGTCCGCGTGGAGCCGCATCGGATGGGTATCGGTGACGAACCCCAGCGCCGCGTACTCCTCCCGCCGCCGGCGCTCGGCGGAGTACTCCTTGAGGACCGGGACCGCGGGGGGGAGGGAGTCGAACCAGTCGCTCCCGGCGGGGCAGCGGGGCGGCGGGGCAGCGGGGCGGCCGGTTCCAGTAGGCGGAGTGCCTCCGTTCGCCGGAGCAGACGGCCCCGCCGCCCCGCTGCCCCGCTGCCCCGCAGCGATCACCCACAGCATCATCGGCCGGGTCCACCCGCCGGCGATCGAATCGAGCGCGCCGACCTTGATGAGCGCGCGGAGATCGTCGGGCGCGATGCCGCTGCGGGAGCGGAGGTCGAAGAGGCTGGTGTATGGGCGGGCAGACGGGCAGACGGGCACGCGGACAGGCAGACAGGCGGGCAGGTTGTTCTGGTGCAGGAGAACGTTCGGTGTGCTGCTGCTGCCCGCCTGCCCGCCCGCCCGCGTGCCCGCCCGCGTGCCCGCCTGCCTGCCCGCCAGCACCCGCTCCGCCCCCTCCGCCGAGAGCCCCTTCACGAACTGCAGCCCGATCCTCAGCTCGCGGCCGTGGCCGGTGCAGCGGAAGTCGCTCGCGTTCACGTCGGGTGGATGCACCGTGAGCCCCATCCGCATCGCCTCGGCGACGTAGGCGAACGGGTGGTAGAACCCGCCGCCGTTGCCGAGCACCGCGGCCATGAACTCCGCCGGGTAGTGCGCCCTGAGGTAGCAGGAATGCTGGGCCACCTGGATGTAGGACGCCGAGTGCCCCTTGCAGAAGCTGTAGCCGGCGAACGACATGATCATCGCCCACACCCGCTTGATCGTCTCGGGGTCGCGGCCGAGGGCGATGGCGCCGGCGAAGAACTCCCCGGCGTAGCCGGCGAGCTGCTTGGCGGAGCGCTTCTTGGAGAGCGACTTCCGGAGCCCGTCGGCGGTAGCGAGCGGCATCCCCGCGAACGCCGCGCAGACGTTGACCACGTCCTCCTGGTAGACCATCACCCCGAAGGTCTCGGCCAGCGTATCGCGCAGCACCGGATGCAACGGCTGGTACGGCGCGCCGTGCAGCCGCTCGAGGTAGGTGCGGATGTAGCGGTTGGAGGCGGGCCGGATGATGCTGGTGTTGAGCACCAGGAGATCGAAGGTCTCGGCCCGGCTCTTGGCGCAGAGCGCGCGGGAGGCGGGCGACTCGGTGTAGAACACCCCCATCGTGCGACCGGTGCGGAAGAGCTCCCGGGTCGCCGCGTCCTCGCCGGCGTCGGACGAGGTGTAGTCGATCAGGCGGCCGGTGTTGCCGTGGACCGCGGCGATCGCGTCCCGGATCACGGCGAGCGAGCGGTTGCCGAGGAGATCGATCTTTACTAATCCCGCGTCCTCGGCGCCGTCCTTCTCGAACTGGATGACGGGCACCGTGAGATCCGGATGATCCTCGAGCGCCTTTACCGCCGGCTCGATCGGCACGTAGTCGGTGAGTGCGTTAGGGACGATGACGACGCCGCCGGGATGAACCGAGAGATGGCGGGGAGTCCCCACCAGCGGCTCGGCCTGCCGGGCGAGCTCGCGCCAGCTCGGTGGGAGATCGAGCGCGCGGAAGTTGGGATGGGAGGCGAGCAGCTCCTCGAGCGGCTCGTCCTCGTACCAGGGAATGCGACGGGTGACCTCCCGGATCTCGCCGGCGGGACGGCCGTGCACCTTCGCCACCTCGCGCAGCGCGCCGCGGAGCCGGAAGCAGTTGTGGTTCGCGACCATCGCCGCCTGGGGCCGGGGATACTGCCGGAAGACGTAGGCCAGGACGTTGTCCCGCTCGTCCCAGGGAAAATCGAGGTCGATGTCGGGCGGGTCCTTCCGCTCGGGATTGAGGAAGCGCTCGAAGAGGAGCCCGGCGCCGAGCGGCTCGACGTGGGTGATGCCGAGGCAGTAGCTCACGATCGAGTTGGCCACCGAGCCGCGCCCGCAGTGGGTGGGGCCGTGCTCGACGATGTCCTTCACCACCAGGAAGTAGTCGGC
This sequence comes from uncultured Gemmatimonadaceae bacterium, assembly GCA_964408595.1. GTDB lineage: Bacteria > Gemmatimonadota > Gemmatimonadetes > Gemmatimonadales > GWC2-71-9 > CAVVWJ01. The sequence continues at coordinate 8,183 of CAYPAE010000059.1, forward strand.
GAATCCCTTCTGGCCGATGATGCGGAGCTCGTGCTCCAGCCGGTCGCGGGTCACCGGTGCCACGGTGCCGTAGCGCCGCTCGGCGCCGGCGTAGGCGAAGGTGCGGAGCCGCTGGAAGGACTCGTCGGGCTCCGCGAGACGGGGCGCCACCACCCGGCCGTCAGGAATTCGGTAGGTGCAGCGCTCGGCGATCGCCTCCGCCTCGCGCACCGCCTCGGGGCAGTCGGGGAAGAGACGGACGAGGTCGGGCGCGGGGCGGAGCCAACTATCCCGCGGGCCACCCCACTCGGATAGAGTCGTGGGCAGGGGGCTCGCGCGGAGGAGGCGGTGCCCTGCCCAATCCTCCGGGTGTGCCAACACAACCGCGGTGGTCACAGCGGCTGGTATGTGGAGTCGCCGCGCGGCCGCCAGGACGGCGTGGCGCTCCTTGCCGGGGATCAGCTCGGCATACAAATCCTGTGTCCCGCTCGCAGCGGCTATCCGCTCGAGGAAGGCGATGTCGCGGGAGAGGAGGAGGAGGCCGCTGCGATCGGCTGCAAGGTGGTTTGACAGGCGACCACCAT
>CAYPAE010000060.1:0-8743 GCA_964408595.1 uncultured Gemmatimonadaceae bacterium
GGATTCCTTCGGGGCCGGTCGTCGGCCTCGCGCGCGGAGCGAGCGGTCCGCATCTTCCTCCGATGCCCGATCCGAGCTTCTCCGACCCCCTCGACAGCCTGGTTCACCTCTCCAACCTCCTCGGCCGGGAGACCCGGCTGGTCCAACCCGGTGGGGGCAACACCTCGATCAAGGTGGCCGACGTGCTGCTGGTGAAGGGGAGCGGAACCGACCTCCGCACCATCGGACGGGAGGGGTTCACCCGGCTCTCGCTCCCTCGCCTCGATGCTTTGCGCGAGGCCGACGCCATGAGCGACGGGGAGATGATGCGGTTCATGGCGGGCTGCATGCTGGCGGAAGGGCCGGCCCCCAGCGTCGAGACGCCGCTCCACTCGCTGCTCCCGCACCGCGTGATCGCGCACACCCATGACGTCGCGACCATGAGCCTGACCAACGTGGGCCACGGCACGGCGGAGCGGCTGGTCGGCGAGCTGTTCGAGGGCGGGATCATGTACGTCCCGTACACCCGTCCGGGGTTTCCGCTCGCCCGATCGGTGAGCGAGATGGTGGGTCGCATCCCGGCCGGCGCCATCGGGCTCACCCTCGCTCACCACGGGCTCGTGGTCTGGGGCGATGACGCCCGCGAGTGCCACGCGCGTCTCACCCAGGTGGTGGCCCGCATCGATGACTATCTGGCGACCGCCCGGCGCGGCCGGCGGCTGCTGGGCAAGGTGCGCGGTACCCTGCCGCCGGCAGACCAGCGCAGGCGAATGGCGGAAGTGGTCCTGCCGGTGGTCCGTGGTGAGCTGAGCCGGCCTGACCGGGTCATCCTGCATTTCGACGACGGCGACGGGGTGCTCGCGACGCTGGGGGCGGAGCGCACGCCGGAGCTCTCTCGTCGCGGGATGGCGACGCCGGAGCACCTGCTCCGCGCCGGCCGCCTGCCGGTGTGGCTCGATCTCGACCCGGCGGCGCCGGAGGATCGGCTGGCCGGCCAGGTGCGGAGCCAGCTCGCCGCCGCGCGGGCCGAGTACGAGGAGTACCACCGTCGCCACGCAGCCGAAGGCGAGCGCCCCCTCGACGACTGGGCCAAGGTTGTCCTCGCGCCCGGGCTCGGCATCATCACCGCGTTCAGCGACAAGCCAGGCGCCGTGACCGCCAACCTCTGCTACCGCGCGGTGCTGGAGACGATCGAGAACGCCGAGGCGGTGGACCGGTTCGAGTTCCTCGCCGAGCCCGACGTGTTCGAGTTCGAGCACTGGCCGCTCGAGCGTCGCAAGGTGGACGAGCAGATCGCGAAGGACCGCGCCACCCGGATTCTGCCCCGCCACGTCGTCGTGGTGATCGGGGGCGGGAGCGGAATCGGCCGGAGCGCCGCGCTCCGCTTCGCCGAGGAGGGAGCCCACGTCGTGGTGGCGGACCTGGACGGCGGAGCGGCGGAGGGCGTGGCCTCCGAGGCGGCGGCGCGCTTCCCCGGACGCGCGGTCGGCGCCGCCGTGGACGTGCGCGACGACGCGAGCCTCGACGCTCTCTTCCAGCGGGCCGTCCTCGAGTTCGGCGGGGTGGACTCGCTGTTCTACACCGCCGGCGCGCCGCCCCGCTTCGCGCCGATCACCGAGATCCGCCGGGAGGACCTGCAACGCCAGCTCGAGGTTCACTACCTGGGCGCGGTCGCCGCGATCGGGCGGGCCGCGGCGGTGCTGCGGCGGCAGGGGCTGGGCGGATCCATCGTGGCGTCGGTGTCGAAGGCGGCGCTGGTGCCCGGCAAGGAGGCGGTGGCCTACGGGGGGAGCAAGGCGGCGCTGCTCCAGGCGCTCCGGGTCGCGGCGGTGGAGCTCGGGCCCGACGGGATCCGGGTGAACGCGATCAACGCCGATCAGGTGGACACGCCGCTGTTCCAGCAGTTCGTGCGGGAGCGCGCGGCCAGCCGGGGGGTGACCGTCGAGGAGCAGCTGGAGACGTATCGCCAGCGGAATCTGATGGGTGCGAAGCTGATTCCCGCGGAGGCGGTGGCCGATCTGGCGGTGCTGCTGGCGAGCGACAAGTTCCGGTTCACGACGGGGGACATCATTACCGTGGATGGCGGGTTGCCGGAAGCGTTTCCAAGGTAGCACGGGCAGGCGGGCACGCGGGCCGGCGGGCCGCCGGGCACCGGCGTAGGTGTCAGACGCGTCGCGTCGGTGTGCTCTTACCGCCCGCCTGCCCGCCTGCCCGCGTGCCCGCCTACCTCGGCCAGAGCCAGCCGAACGTCCCCGCCGTCACCAGCGCGTACAGCAGCCCGTCGAACACCTCCTTCGTCGCGATCGCCCACGGCTTCCCCATCCAGATCGACGCCGGGAGCTGGCCCACCGCGTAGGCGAGGAACGCCGCCGCGCCGACGATGCGGAAGACGTGGAGGTACTGGGCCCCGGGCGGGATCGCATGCGCCGCGACGTACGCGACGAAGAGCGACACCATCAGGGTGAAGAGGAACCACTGGGTCAGCGCCGGCCCCATCGTGAACGGGCCGGGCCGCCTGAGGTTGAGCACCCCGATCGGCCCGTCGATGTACTTCTGCTTCATCTCCGGCGACTCCATCTCCTTCATCTCGGCCGCATAGGGGAAGACGTACTGCCGCGGCTCCGGGTTGCCGCTCCGAATCGCGGCTCGGACGGCGTCCTCGTTCGGCAGCCGCTTGTAGTCGCTGTTGTGGTACTTGAGCACCATATGGATGATGGCGCTGAGGATGAAGACGAGGACGGCCGACAGGACGATGGGTTGCCATAGGACGGCGAGTATCGACATAGGACCTTCCGATTGTGGGGGAGGGTTCCGGGCAGCCGCTAACGTACCTCCGATGTCGGCGCCCCCGCCAGCAACCCCCGCACCCGGGCCAGCAGCTCCTCGGGCGCGAACGGCTTCTGGATGAACGGCGCCGTCTCCGGCAGCAGGCTCCGGGCGAGCACGTCGTCGCCGGTGTACCCCGACATGAAGAGGACCGGCAGGTTCGGGTGCATGTCCGCCAGCGCGTCGCTCAGCTCGCGGCCATTGAGCTCGGGCATGATCACGTCCGAGAGCACCAGCTTGGGCGGCTCCCCGCCGAGGGCGAAGATGTCGAGCGCCTGGCGGCCGTTCTCCGCCTCGATCACCACGAGTCCGGCCCCCTCGAGCGTGCGCCGGACCAGCTCCCGGATCGCCGGCTCGTCCTCCACCACGAGGACGAGCGCCGGCTCGATCTCCGGCGAGAGCTCCGCGACCGGCTCGCGCTCCAGGGCCCTGGGGGCGCCCGCGTCCTCCGGCGCGGCGGGAAGGTAGATCTTCATCGTGGTGCCGACGCCGAGCTCGCTGTACGGCCAGATGAATCCGTCGTGCTGCTTCACGATGCCGTATACCGTCGAGAGGCCGAGCCCGGTCCCCGCGCCCACCGGCTTGGTGGTGTAGAACGGCTCGAAGATCTTCGCCAGCGTCTCCTTGCTCATCCCGTCCCCGGTGTCCGAGGCGGTGATGCGGATGTAGAGCCCGGGGGCCAGGTGGCTCACCCCGTGCGCCTCCGCGTACTCCTCATCCAGCAGCACGTCGTCGGTGCCGATCGTGAGCCGCCCGCCGCTCCGCATCGCGTCGCGGGCGTTCACGGCCAGGTTGATGAGCACCTGATCTACCTGGGTGGGATCGGCGAGCACCCGGCATCGCGCGCGGTTCGGGAGCAGCACCAGGGTCTTGTCGGCGCCGAGCAGCCGCTCCAGTACCGGCACCAGCGCGGTGATCGCGGCGTGCGGATCGAGGAGCTCGGTCTGCTTGACCTGGCGCCGGCTGAAGGTGAGAAGCTGCTGCGCCACGCGCGCCGCCCGGGTCGCCGCGCCGACCATCTCCCGCACGTCGGCCGCCTGGGGATGCTCCTGTCCCAGCGCATTGAGCACGAACTCGCCGAACCCGAGCACCGCCATGAGCTGGTTGTTGACCTCGTGTGCGACGCCGCCGGCGAGGGTGCCCACCGCCTGGAGCCGCTGCGCCTGGCTCAGCTGTTCTTCGGCCTGGACCCGGTCGGTGATGTCGGTGTGGGCGCCGACCCATTCGCGGATCCGGCCCTGGTCGTCCAGCACCGGGACCGCTCGAACCTCCATGCTGCGGTACTCCCCGTCGCGGCGGCGGAGCCGGTGCTCCGTCGCGAGCGGTTGCCGTCCCGCGACGGCCTCGCTCCAGGCGCGGATCGCCTCGGCCCGGTCGTCGGGGTGGATCGCCTCGAACCAGCCGCCCCACGTCGCCTCCGAGCCGGTCTGCCCGGTGAAGGCCTCCCACTGGCTCGTGTCCAACGGACGCCGGCCGTCCGCCGACGCGGTCCACACGATCTGCGCCGCGGCCGCGATCAGCGCGCGATATCTCGCCTCTCCCCGGCGGAGCGCCTCCTCCGCGTGCTTCTGCTCGGTGACGTCGTTGTCCACCTCGATCACCGCGCCGGGCCGGCCCTCGTGGTCGCGGTGCAGGATCCAGTGGCTGGCGACCTGCACCCGCGCGCCGGTCCGCGCTCGGCGCGACAGCTCGGCGTGCCATTCCCCCTTCTCCAGCAGCGCCGCCACCGCCTCATCGGCCGGCACGGGCAGCTCGGTGTGCAGCAGCTTGAGCGCATCGGCGCCGACCGCCTCCTTCTCGTCCCAGCCGTACAGCCTCTGGGCGCCGGCGCTCCAGAACTGGATCGTCCCGTCGAGGCCCCGCGCCAGCACCGGCGCGTGGCTCAGGATCTCGAGCAGCTCCCGGGTCTGCCGCACGCTCTCGCGGAGCGCGGCGCCCGTCGCCTGCTCGGCCTGGAGCAGCCGCTCGCTCAGCGCCACGTCGGCCTCGGCCCATTCGGCCGCGCGGCGCTCGATGTCGGCGCGCCGCACCACCGCCGCCACCCGGAATGCCGCGGCGAGCGAGAGACCGATGAACACGCCGACGAAGAGGGCGAGGACGACGTGCTTCTGGTAGAGGCCGAGCCGGAGCGCGAGGAGGCTGCCGGCCGCGAAGAGGAGCGGGATCATGACCGCGATCGGCAGCAGGCGACGCAACAGGATCGTCCCGGGATCCTGGCCCACCAGCAGCTCGACCATGGCCGGCTCGTGGGTCGCGGCGGCAACACCGATCGTGAGCAACAGCAGGAGCAAGGCGCTGACGAGCGAGGTCCCCACTCCCGGCGCGAAGGCGTACAACTCGGGCACCCCGAAGATGTGGCCCACGATGGCGACCAGGGGAAGCACCGCCGCCGCCATGAGCGCCGACAGGTGCAGCCGCCGGTGCCCGAGATGCCAGCCGTCCTTCGTGGTCACGAGGGCGAGGCCGAGCAGCAGGAAGCAGGTCGTGTCGCTCGGCCCCGGACGTCCGGGAAACGCCGACGGAAGCAAGTCCACGTCGTCCGGGAAGAGGAGGGTGTCGAGTCCCAGATCGCGCCAGATCAGGTACTCGGCGAGCACCAGGGTCGCGATCAGGACCGTGAGGCCCGCGGCGGCGAGCTGATGCCGGGGAAGTTTGGCCTTGAGCGAGAGCAGGCTGCCGCCGGTGAGCACGAACATCAGCGCCGAGAGCGGCACCGTCGTTGGCAGAAACGGCTTGGCCGAGATCAGCGGCCCGGCGCCGAAGATGTAGGCCTCGACCGCCACCATGCCGATGATCGCCGTCGCCGCCCCGGCGACCACCGGCAGCCGGCCGACCAAGCGCTCCGCGGTGGCGGTGCCGGAATGCGGCTCTGCCGGAGAGGGCACAGGTGACTGAGTCGGGTGGGCCATGACTGCTCGACGGAGTTCGGTGAGGCCAGGGGAAGGACCCGTAAATCTATATGGGCGTCACCTTTCGTGCCCAACGAGTGGTTCAGCATCCGGATCAGCCGGAGGTCGCGGGGGCCCTCCTTGGCATCGCTCGCCGGGGGTAGGGCCGGCTCGCCGCGCGCGGCGCCTAAAGCGCCCGCGCCAGCGCGATACCCCCCGTCAGCAGGAGCGCCACCGCCCAGACCAGATCGAAGTTGATCCAGTGGGTCCGCAGGATGCCCAGGCCGACCCACCGATAGACCATCCAGGCGACAGCCGCCATCACGACGAACAGCGCCGCGGTGTGCACGCCGATCCCGGTCAGCGCCTCGCGCCCCCGCGCTCCCGCACCCGCCTCGTTTCCGCCCCCCATGAGCGCCACCAGTGCCGGGGCAACCATCAGCCCGGCGCCGTGCCCCGTGGCCATGAGGAAGGACCAGAGAGCGAGGTCGCGACTGCCCACTTTCATCCCCACCCACCGCGGATGGCGATACCAGCGCGCGAGCTTCCAGGCCCCGAATGCCAGCAGCGCCCCCGCCGCGACGAGCGCGACAGCGCGGAGCCGCAGCACCGAGCCGAGCAGGAGGAGGGGGACGGCTACGGCCACCAGGGCAAGGATGTGGCCGAGGGCGATCGGCGGGAGCGCCTTCCACAGCGCGCGCTCGCGCTGCTCCTGGAGGGCGAGCGAGACCGCGAAGAGCCATCCCATGCCGGGGTTGAGGCCGTGAAAGGCCCCGAACCCCAGCAGCGTGAGCCAGACTCCGGCGTGCTCAGGATGGAAAACAGAAGGTGTCAGTCGAGGAGTCTCCGCCCTCGAGCCGGACCTGGTGGGCGCGGGCGTCGCCGAAGGTGGCGAGGAAGCCGGGATCGACCGAGATGCCGCCGTCGGGCTTCACGTCGAGCTTCACCATCCATCCCGGCATCCCTTCGGGATAGAATTGCTCGTCCCACGAGCTGTAGAGCCCGTTGGTGAAGTAGACCCGCTTCCCGTCGCGCGAGATCTCCACCATCTGTGGACCGCCCTTGAGGGCGCCGCCCTTCGGGTGCCCCGCCTTCCGCACGATGCCGCCGACCTGGACCGTGCCCGTCAGCCTGGCGTCGAGCGGATCGCTCACGTCGTACTGCCGCATCTCCCCGGTGCCCCAGCAGGAGACGTAGAGAAACCGGTCGTCGAGGGAGAGGTCGATGTCGGTGACCAGCGGCGGCACCGCCTTGAACGGCTTGAGCGCGGGCGGGAGCTGCGCGGGATCCGCCGGCTCGGCGGGAATGGTGGCGATCTTCTTGACCTTGAACTGCTCCTTCTCCCGGTACCAGGCCCACACCGACGCGGAGAGGTCGGCCACGCTGATGACGACCCCGAAGAAGCCGTGCGTCTTGCGCGGATCGTGCGCGGGCCGGAGCTCGAGCACCATCTGGTGCTCGTCGCCGATGTCGATCACCTGGGTCCGCTTCCGCCTGCGCAGGTCCCAGAAGTGGATCCGGTGGCCGTACTTCTTGCCCAGCAGATCCTCGGGCACGACCCCATTCTCGAACTGCCTCGGCTCGCCCCACTCGCTGGTGATCATGACGTCGTGGGCGTAGTGCCACCAGAAGTCGTAGCTCAGGAACTGGTCGCCGCGGTCGATCTCCCACGCGCCGAGCGGCTCGAAGCTGAAGTGGTCGAGCAGGAAGACGCCGCCCGGGCCCTTGCCGTCCTCGGTGCCGCCGAGCGCGGAGATGTAGATCGCGTCGGGGCCGCAGTGCACGGTGTGCGGCCGGCTGTACCCGGTCCGCGCCTTCACCGTCTCGGGCTCGATGACCTTCACGATGGTCGGCTTGAGCGGGTTGGGCTTGGTGTCCACCACGTAGATGCGCGAGCTCCGGAGCCCCGGCACGATGAGGTAGCGGCGCTCGAGGTGCGGATGCGGCGCGGGTGGGCAGAGCGCCGAGCTGCACGCGTTCCAGCCGAAGTGGTGCAGCTCGTCGCCCACGTTCGGCAGATCGAGCCGGTGCACCACGGTCGAATAGGTCGGCGACTCGGGGTGGAGGTCCACCACGCAGATCGCGTCCGGCACGCCGGGGCGGCCGGGATTGAGGGTGGCGACGTAGGCGTGCCGCTCGGGCGGCGCTGCCATCGCCATGCGGGGCGAGGGGTAGAAGCTGGGATCGGGTTTCAGGAGAGTCATGAGGCCACCTTGGTCTGCTTCGCCATCCCGTGCTCGAAGTGGGGCTTGCCGTCCTTGGCGTCGGGAAGGAAGCAGAGGAGCCCGTAGTCACCGGGCGGCAGGTCCACCTCGATGAACGAGTGGGCGCCCGGCATGATGCCGCTCAATCCGCCGTGGATCGTGCCCGGCGCCGGGCCCACCGGCTTCATCCCCCAAGCGGTGAAATCCGCCGGCTTCTTGCCGGGGTTCAGGCGGACGATCGCGATCTCGTGGGGCTGCGGGCCGGCGTTCTCGACCCGGATCATGTGCTTCCCCGCGGTGAGCGGCTGGGAGAGCTCGAAGTCGTAGTCCACCAGCTTGACGACGATGTCGGCCTCGGGCTCCGGGCCGGCGGGCCGGCTCGGTCCCACGACCTTGAGCCCGCGCGACATCCCCTTCATCACGTGGGGCATTCCGTCTGCTGCGGGAATGAAGCAGATCAGCGCGTAGTTGCCCGGCTCCAGCGCCTGGATCGAAGTGGTGGTGCTCCCGACCTCCGGCGGCGCTGGGCCGCCTGCGGAGATGGCCCACCGGGGAAACTCCTCGCCCTTCATCGCGGCGAGGAAGTCGTCGAGAGTCTTTCCCTCTTCGAACTTCATCAGCTGGATGTGATGCAGCGAGGGTCCCTTGTTGACCAGCCGGATGGCGGTGAGACCCGCCGGGATCTCGGCTGGGGCATCGAACGCGTAGTCACCGGCGGTCACCGTCACGACATTCGCGCCCCCGTCGGCAGCCGTGGAGGCGTCACCCCCGGGCTTGTCGCTCCGGCAGGAGGCGAGCACGATGGCCGCGGCGGCGATGCTGAGGCGAGACAGGGTGCGAACGAGC
>CAYPAE010000061.1:0-8743 GCA_964408595.1 uncultured Gemmatimonadaceae bacterium
CAGCAGGCGATAGCCGAGCAGGAGACTCTGGACCCGCACCTCCTGGGTGCCCGCGATTCGATAGCGACGCTGGAGCTCCACGTAGCCGCGGCCCGGCTCCACCTCCTTCGCCGCCCGCACCACCGTCTCGACCTCCTGACCCTGCACCATGAAATCCGTCAGCAAGGCGGCGGCCTGAGCCGGGCCGAGGGCGATCGACGGATCGGCGCCGGGCAGCTGAACCAGGAGGCGGGGCGCGTCGGCCACCAGCCCTCGCGCGTCGTGCTCGAACCAGGCCTGCCGGGCCGCCTCGGCGGCCTCGGTCAGCCCGCTCTCCTGCGCGATGCCGGCCGCGGGCGCGAAGAGAACGGCCAGCAGGATCATGAGGGGACGCAACGCGCCTCCTCGAGGAGATGCCTGAGGGCGTCGGCAGGATCGGGCGCGTGCAGCACCGGCCGCCCCACCACCAGGTGAGTCGCCCCCGCGCGCACGGCTTCCTTCGCGGTAGCGACCCGGACCTGATCGCCGGCGGTGTCGGTCTCGCTTCGGATACCGGGCACCACGACGAGCGCGGCCTCCGGCAGCACCCGGCGGACCGAGGCTACCTCGGCCGCCGAGCAGACCACGCCCGCGAGCCCCGCCGACGCCGCCTCCTCCGCCTGACGCACCGCCTCGTCCACCAGGTTTACCTCCGGGCGACCGGTGGCCCGCCCGTACGACGCGACGTCGTGCGAGGTGAGCACCGTGACGCCGACCAGGGCCACCTCGCCGCCGGCGGCCACCGCGGCCGCCTCCATCATCGTCCGTCCGCCCAGCGCATGAACGGTCGCCATCGAGACTCCGAGCTCCCTCGCGGCCATGACTGCGCCCGCGACGGTGTTGGGGATGTCGTGCCACTTGAGGTCCAGGAACACCCGATGACCGCGGCCGATGAGCCCGCGGACGAACGGCGCGCCTTCCCGCGTCATCAGGATCGATCCCACCTTCACCCAGCGGGCCTCCGGGAGGCGGTCGAGCAACCGCATGGCCTCGGAGCCATTGGGCAGGTCCAGTGCGAGGATGACCTCAGCCATGGGTGCGCTCCAGGTCACGCACGATCCGTTCCGGGAGTCGAGGATCGGCCAGGGCCCCGGTCCCGATCGCGACCAGCGCCGCCCCGACCTTCAGATACTGCCGGACGTCCTCCGCAGAGCGCACCCCACCGACCCCGATGACGGGCATCCCATCGGTCCGCTCGACGACCCGGGCCGCGGCGAGCACACCGATCGCGAGCAAAGCGGGCCCGCTCACTCCGCCGCTCCCGTTACCCAGCCTCTCCACCCCCGCCTCGGAATGGAGCAGCCCGGGGAGCGTGTTGATCACGGTGATGCCATCGGCGCCCGAGTCCCGGGCGATCAGCGCCATGCCCGCGATGTCGGGAAGTACCGGCGACAGCTTCGCGACCAGCGGCAGCCTGGTTCGCGTCCGGCAGAGCGACACGATCCTCCCGACGCAGTCCGGGCTGGCCCCGAACTCGATGCCGCCCGCCGACGTGTTGGGACAGGAGAGATTGAGCTCGAACCCCGCGATCCCCGGCACGCCGTCGAGACCCGACACGACGTCGGCGTACTCCTCGACAGTGAAGCCGACCACGTTCACCAGTACCAGCGCCTGGCGAAGACGACTCGCGAGCCAGGGGAGATATTCGGCTCTGACGGTGGCCAGCCCGGGGTTCGCGAGGCCCACCGAGTTGAGCATGCCGCCGCGAAATTCGGCGACTCGCGGCGGCGGGTTGCCCGCCCGCGGCTCGCGGGAGACCGCCTTCGTCACCAGTCCGCCGAGGCGGTCGAGGTCCATGACTCCGTCCAGCTCCCGGCCAAAGCCGGCAGTACCCGCAGCGAGGAGCACTGGATTCTGAAAGCGACGGCCGAAGACGGTGCGGGAGAGACTGGACTCCGCGGCCCTCACGGCTCGAGTCCGCGCCGTGGCGGCGGTGCGGAGCCGGGTCGGGTGGGAAGCGAATCGGGGCCGACGGCGGGCCGGGACTCCCTCGGGCGCGCCCCGACGCCGAGTCCGAGGGCGAAGGTCTGGAGCGAGTCTTCCAGCTCGCGATAGCCGTACGCTTCGGCACCCTGGAGGAAGGCGACGTATGGGCTCGTGGCGTACCGCGCCTCGAGCAGCGGAACCGCCGACTCTCCCCAGACCGGATCCAGGACCTGGCCTGCGAGGATTGCCTTCGGCGCGTAGGGCGAATCGGGCGTGGCCTCGACGATCCTGCGGAAGAGCGCCGCGGCGAGCGCAGGGGCCGCCAGTGAGTCGCGGGCGGTCTCGGCGGCGAGGAAGAGACGGAGATCGGCCTGAGCGGCGCCGGCGGAGGCCGAGTCGCTGGCCGCCAGGATGCGGGTGACGGATTCGCGGAGCTGACCGGCCTCACCGGCAAGCGGGCCCTTCAGCTCGATCCGCTGGTCCAGCTCCTTCGCGATCGGAGGAAGATCGGAAACAGAGGTCGCTCGCGTGAGGCTGAGGCGGGTCAGCAGCAGGCGAGCTCGCTCGCCGGGATCGCCGCCGCCGCCGACTTCCGCGGCCTGGCGCAGACGGGCCTCAGCGCGGGCCGAGTCCACGGGGACGAGGCGAAGCCCGTCCTCGAGAAAGAGCCGGGCGCGAGTCGTCGGTGCAGTGCCGGGACGGCTCTCCAGCCGATCCACCAGTGCCGATGCGGTTGCAGGATCCTCCCGACCCACGGCTATGACCACCGTGTCCCAGCGCGCCGTGCTGTCCCGTTGGGCGAGCATCGAATCGGCCAGGGCCAGCCCGGCATCGCGCTGCCCGGCCCCGGCAAGCGCGAGAAGCCGCTCGTCCACGGCCCGCGGGTCCGACGATCCTTCGAGCGCGGCCACCGCATCCTGGTGACGACCGGTCAACCTCAGCGCGCGGCCGCGCAGCAGCCGGGCCTCACGGCGGCGCACCGGATCCTCGCTCTCGGCGACGCGGGCGAACATGATCTCGGCCACCGCGGGGTCGCCCAGCTCGAGCTGACAGCGGCCGAGGGCGAGGGAAGCCTCCTCGGTCACCTCGGCGTCCGCCGGCAGCAGCGAGACCCGGCCCAGCGGGGCCACGGCGGCAGGGCACTGGTTGAGCCGCGCGAGGGCGACGCCCTTCAGGACCAGCGCCTCGTCCACGTACTTGCTGTCGGGATGCCGCGCGACCAGCGACTCCGCGCGGGTGATGACCTGGCCCCAGAGGTTGTTGGCCTCGAAGGTACGGCCGTCGCGCTCCGCCCGGCGGGCCGAGCCGGCGAGCCGCTTGGTGTTGTACATGCCGTTGTAATAGACGCAGCCGCCGAGCAGCGCCGCCACCAGGGAGACCGATAGCGCGCGCGCGATCCTCACCGGCCTCCTCCCGCGTCGGCCCCGCCGGTCTTGCGCTCGTAGTCCCGCAGATACTCCACGATGGCATCCGCGATCGCCGAGGCCATCGTGCGCTGGCTGCGACGCGAAGTGAGATAGCGGCCATCCTGCGGATTGGTGCTGTAGCCCAGCTCGACCAGAATGGCCGGGCGGCGGGCGGTGGTGAGCACCATGAATCCGGCCTGCTTCACACCGCGGTCCTCACCGGTGTGCACCGTCCGCAGCTTCTTCTGCACCAGCTCGGCGGCGCGAGCGGATTCACGCAGATGCTCATTCAGCTGGAGGTCCTTCAGGATGAAATCGAGTCCGGCGGTCAAGGGGCCCTCGGACTCATCGGTCTCGAACCGCACCGCCTCGTTCTCCATCTTGGCGACCCGCGCCGCGTCCTCGGTCCGCGCTTCGGCCAGGAAGAAGGTCTCGAAGCCCCGGACCTCGGTGTAGCCCCGCCGACGCGCGAGCGAGTTGACATGGAGGCTCACGAAGAGGTCGCAGGCGGCGGTGCAGAACCCGCCGCGGTCGCCCAGGGCGATCAGGGTGTCGGTCGTACGGGTCATGCGGACGCCCACCCCGCGCTCCCGGAGCTCCTCCCGCAGCAGGAGCCCGACCTGAAGCGTGACCTCTTTCTCCCGGACGCCGCGGGGAAAGTACGTCCCCGGATTGCCGGGGTCCACGCCTCCGTGTCCCGGATCGATGGTGACCACGTGCCCCGGCCGGAGTCCATTGGGGAGGCGCTCGACCGGCTCCGGAGCCCGAGCCACGGTGGGCTTGCGCGAAACGTCCTCCAGCCGCGCCGCCCGGGTGTCGTACCGGTAGCGCTCGCCCAGGAAGTAGGGGATGATCTCCGAGACGAACTGAAACGGCAGATAGAGGGTGTCCTGTGCCAGCCAGACGGGATTCGCGAGCGGCTGGAGCTGGCTGCTGAAGAGGTACAGCGGCGCGCCGATGAGAAACCGGAACGGCTGCCGCGCGACCGTCACCTCCGCCCAGCCCTCGTGCAGCCGCATGGTGCCGTCGAGCGCCGCGAGGAGCTGCGCCGCGGGGATCACGGGTGCGCCGGCGGGGTCCACGCGAACTGGAACCTGGGTCTCCCCCCGCGCCCCGGCGACCGTGATCTGGCCCGGGGCGGCGACCCCGAGCGCCCCGATCAGCACCAGGGCCGCGATCACCGCGGCTCCCTCGCGGCCCGGGACAGTCCCCGCGACACGTCGCGCGCCGCCTCGCGCTCGGACACCCTGCGCTTCAAGGCCTCGCGCTTGTCATGGATCTTCTTGCCGCGACCGAGCGCCAAGACCACCTTCGCCCGCCCATTCTTGAAGTAGAGCTCGAGGGGTATCAGGGTGAGGCCCTTCTGCTCCACCGAGCCGATCAACTTCTCGATCTCACGGCGATGGAGGAGGAGCTTTCGGGTGCGGACGGGATCGTGATTGTAGCGGTTGCCCTGCTCGTACTGCGTGATGTTCATCCCCTCGAGGAAGATCTCGCCGTTACGCACCCGGGCGTAGGCCTCCTTGATGGATGCCTTGCCGTTGCGCAGCGACTTGACCTCGGTGCCGGTCAGGACGATCCCCGACTCCCAAGTCTCCAGAATATGGTAGTCGTGCGTCGCCTTGGGGTTCCTGGCGACCGACTTTCGGCGCTCGGCCGGGGGGGCTGAATCGGGGCTCACGTAGGGATCCTAAGCAAATGATAGGCCACCACTTCGGGCGGGTCAACGGTTCGGGTTGACCCGGTCATGCAACCGGACTACCTTTGCGCCCTCGCCGAAGTGGTGGAACTGGTAGACGCGCTGCGTTCAGGGCGCAGTGGGCGCAAGCCCGTGCGGGTTCGAGTCCCGCCTTCGGCATGGCGACGGGCGGGCAGGCGGGCGCGCGGGCAGGCGGAAGGTACAAAGCGACGCGGGCCAGTGCGTATGCACCGGCCCGCGTTTTGGTGTTTTTTCCGCCCGCCTGCCCGCGCGTCCGCCTGCCCGCCTGCTCTAATATCTCGCCATCCCCGGCTCCACCCTGCTCGCCCACGCATCCACCCCGCCGGCCAGGCTCCGGACCTTCCCGAAGCCGGCTCCGCGCAGGATCTCCAGCGCCTTCATCGAACGCGATCCCTTGTGGCAGTAGGTCACGATCTCGGCGTGGCCGTCGAGCTCGCCGAGGCGGTCGGGGAGCTGGCCCAGCGGAATCAGACGGGCACCTTCGATGTGGGCGATTTCCCACTCGTGCGGCTCGCGTACGTCGATGAGGACGAGGTCGTCCCCCTTTTCGTCCAGCTCCTGCTTGAGCTGTTCCACGACCACCTCGGGTCCCTGGTAGGCCGGGGCGGCGCCGATGCCGCAGAAGGCCTCGTAGTCGATCAGCTCCCGGATCGTCGGGTTGTCCCCGCAGATCGGGCAGTCGGGATCCTTCCGCAGCTTGAGCTCGCGGAAGCGCAGCTTGAGCGCGTCGAACAGCACCAGGCGCCCGATCAGCGTGTCCCCCGCCCCGAGGATCAACTTGATGGTCTCCAGCGCCTGAATGCTGCCGATGATGCCTGGAAGCACGCCGAGCACTCCGCCTTCGGCGCAGCTGGGCACCAGTCCCGGAGGGGGCGGCTCGGAGTAGAGGCAGCGGTAGCAGGGTCCTTCCTTGGCGTAGAAGACCGAGGCCTGTCCTTCGAAGCGGAAGATGCTGCCGTAGACGTTGGGCTTGCCGAGCAGCACGCAGGCGTCGTTCACCAGGTAGCGGGTCGGGAAGTTGTCGGTGCCGTCCACGACCACGTCGTACTCCCGGATGATGTCCAGCGCGTTGTCGGCGCTGAGCCGGACCTCGTGGCTCTCGACGTTGAGGTTCGGATTGAGATCGGTGAGTCTCGCCTTGGCCGACTCGAGCTTGGGGCGGCCGAGCGTCGAGGTGCCGTGGACGATCTGCCGCTGGAGGTTGGTCAGATCCACGACGTCGAAGTCCACGATGCCGATGGTGCCGACGCCCGCCGCCGCCAGGTAGAGCGACAGCGGCGAGCCCAGCCCGCCGGCGCCGATCGTGAGGACCCGCGCCGCCTTGAGCTTTCGCTGGCCCTCGACCCCGACCTCGGGCAGCAGCAAGTGCCGGGAGTAGCGCAGCACTTCCGCATGGGAGAGCTTGGGCAGCTCGGTCTCGACCGCCGGCCGGCCGCCCGCGATGCTCGGCACGATGGTGAGCACGTCACCCTCGCGCACCGGGGTGTCGGTGGAATCGAGCTGCCGGATGTCGGTGGCGTTGAGGTACAGGTTGACGAAATTCCGCAGGCGCCCGTCGTCCTGAACCAGATGGCGCTTGAGGCCGCCGTGGGTCGCCAGGAGCCCGTCGATCACCTCGCCCACGGTGGCGCCGGCGAGCTCGACGGCGTCGCGTCCTCCGGTGAAGCTGCGGAGTGGAGTGGGGATGGTCACAGTCACGGACATGGTCACACCTCGCTGAGCACTTCGAGTGACTCGGGCCGCATGAGCGGCCGCTCGTCGTCCAGCGTCCAGCTCGCCGCCTCGAGCCCCCGCCCTCGCTCCACCCGCACGATCAGATAGCTGTACCACGGCCAGGCGTGCTCGGTATCGAAGCCCGACGGCACCGCGGGATGGTCTGGATGCGAATGATAATAGCCCACGATCTCGAGCCCTTCGAGCCGAAGCTCCGCCTCCAGCCGGCGGAGATCGTCCGGGGCGATGAGATACCGGTGCGGGTCGTCGGTTCGCCGGTTCACCGCCGGCGCCAGCCGCACGACCTCCTTGGCCCCGCTCTCGTCCACCCGTCCTGCGAGAGCCCCGCAAGATTCCGCCGGATAGGCGCCCTCGCCGTGGCGGCGGATGTCGCCCAGCAGCCCTTCGGAGAGCCGCAGCGTCATCGCTCCGCCCATCGGTGCGGCTCGCTGATGTAGCGGGTGCCGGTGTCGCATCCGATCACGACGATCTGCGCGTCGGGCTCGCGACCCAGCAGATCCAGCGCCGCGGCCACCGCCGCGCCGGCCGACCAGCCGACCAGAAGTCCGGACTCGCGGGCGAGCCAGCGAGCGGTCCGGTCGGCGGTCTCGGTCGGGATCTCCGCCACCTGGTCGGGCAGCGTCGGGTCGTAGAGCGCGGGCGGGTGCGCCGTCGTCGGGAAGTGCTTCAATCCTTCCAGGCCGTGGAACGGGGAGTCGGGCTGCACGCCCACCAGCGTGATCGCCGGGTTCTTCTCCTTCAGGAAGCTCCCGGTGCCCATCATTGTTCCCGTGGTTCCCATCGCGGCCACGAAATGGGTCAGCCGCCCGTTGGTCTGGGTCCAGATCTCGGGGCCCGTGGTCTCCCGGTGGGCCTGCGGATTGGCGGCGTTGCTGTACTGGTCGGCGTAGAAGTACTTGTCGGGCGACTCTTCGGCCAGCTCGCCCGCGCGCCGTGCCGCTCCCTCGGTGCCGTCCATCCGGTCAGTGACCACGACCTCGGCGCCGTACACCTTCAGCAGCGCCCACCGCTCCGGGCTCGCGTTGCCGGGCAAGCAGATGGTGACCCGTACGCCCGCGGCAGCACCCAGCATGGCGTACGCGATCCCGGTGTTGCCGCTCGACGCGTCCAGCAGCCGCTTGCCCGGCAGCTCCCCGCGCGCGAGGCCGTCCCTGAGGATGGCCCTGGCCGCGCGGTCCTTCACGCTGCCGCCCGGGTTGAGCCATTCGGCCTTGAGCCAGAGTCGCCCGCGACCACTCCCGGCCAACTGCACCGGCAGGAGCGGCGTGTTCCCCACCAGCTCCCAGAGCGCGGGCTCCCGAGTGACGGACAGCTGTCGCACAGCGGTCATGAACGTCCTCCAAAACGAAAAACCCGACCGGCGGGTCGGGCAGCGCGCACGCACATTCGAGCGTGGCTAACTCGCCGATGAGATCCCGACCAGCTCCTGCACCTGAGGCTCGTCTTTCATCAGGTCGGCCAACGAGATGCTCGCCAACAGGTCGTCCACCCGCTGCTGAAGGGCATGCCAGACCGGCCGGATGCTGCACGTCGATTCGGGGCTACATCGCTCGGCGTCCACCGGGTGTGTCTCGCAGTTGATCTCGAAAGTCTGGTGCTCCGACGCGGTCATCACGTCCCGCACCGAGATCGCGGAGGGCTGCCGGGCCAGAAAGTAGCCACCCTTGGCACCCCGGACGCTTTCCACCAGCCCGGCCCGGCGGAGCCGGAGCAGGATCTGCTCGACGTAGTCCGCCGGCAGCCGCTCCACGTCGGCCAGCTCGCGTGCGGCGACGGGCCCACTGCCCGTCCGGCCCCGCTTGGCCAGGTGGAGTGAGATGATCAGGCTGTACTCGGTCCAGGTCGTAACCCGCATTGTGGCTGCAATATCTACTTCTTTTCAGCCGACGTCCAGCGGGCGACCTCATCCGGGGTGAGATTTCCGTGAGGGCGAATCCGG
>CAYPAE010000062.1:0-2686 GCA_964408595.1 uncultured Gemmatimonadaceae bacterium
GGGCTGGCGCTTCGGATCTGGCTCCGCGAGCCGCTCGCCATCGTGCTGGAGCGCACGACGCTCCGTCTCTCGCCCCACGGACTGGCGCCCACCCTGGTCTCCCTCGAGTCGGGCAGCGCGGTGCGCATCCTTCGCCACTCGCCCGGATGGGTCATGGTCGAGGCGCCCGGCGCGCAGCGAGGCTGGCTCGCTGACGACGCGGTGGCCGCGGTCGGCGGCTAGATTCTCGCGATGGCCCGCCGCATCGCCATTCTGCCCGACGCCGTGGCCGACCAGATCGCCGCGGGCGAGGTGGTCGAGCGCCCCGCGTCCGTGGTGAAGGAGCTGGTGGAGAACGCGCTCGACTCTAGCGCGAGCCACGTGCGGGTGGAGCTGGAGCAGGGTGGCAAGACCCTCGTGCTGGTGAGCGACGACGGGAGTGGGATGGGGCGGGAGGACGCGGTGCTCGCGCTCGACCGTCACGCCACGAGCAAGGTGAAGAGCGTCGCCGACCTCGTGGGCGTCGGCACCTTCGGCTTCCGCGGTGAGGCGCTGCCCGCGATCGCTTCCGTCTCACGCTTGTCGCTCACCACCTCCGAAGGCGACGGCGCCGCCACCGAGCTGAGCCTCGCCGGCGGCCGTCTCGATCGCGTCGCCGACGGCGTCCGGCAACGGGGGACCACCGTCGCGGTCCGCGGAATCTTCTTCAACACGCCGGCGCGGCGGAAATTCCTTCGCTCGGTGTCGAGTGAGACGCGGGCCGCCCACGAGGTCGTGGCGACGCTCGCGCTCGCCCATCCCGACGTCGGATTCGAGCTCCACGTGGATGGTGCCTGCCGCCTCGTCGTTCCGCCGGGCCAGACTCTGGAGGACCGGCTCTCCGCCGTCTGGGGCACCGAGCTGGCGGGCACGCTGGTTCCAGTGGGCTATGCCGCGGGCGCCTTCCGGGTGACGGGATTCGCCCAGCGCCCGGGCGACGCCCAGCCCACCGGCCGGCGGACCCAGCTCTTCGTCAACGGCCGGCCCTTCAAGGATCCCTTCCTCGTTCGGGCGGCCGAGGCCGGGTACCGCTCCGCGATCCATCCCGGCGACCGCCCTTCGCTGCTGCTGAATATCGACGTCGCTCCGCAAGACGTGGACGTGAACGTCCATCCCGCCAAGCTCGAGGTCCGCTTTCGAGACCGCATCGGCGCGGAGCGTGTGGTCGAGGAGGCCGTGCGCGACTCTCTCGGTGCCCTGGCAGCGGCGGTCCGAGTCGGCGATTGGCGCCCCGCGGGGATCGGGCAGCGGTCAGCCGATCCCGCACCCGGACAGACCGTGGACGGAGCCGATCTCTTCGCGCCGGCGGCCGCCCCGGCGCCGGCGGAAGAGGCCGACGTGCAGCCGGCCGCGGGTTTCTCGGTGCCGCTGGTTCAGGTCTTCGACACCTACATCGTCTACGAGGCACCGGAAGGCGTGGTGATCGTGGACCAGCACTCCGCCCACGAGCGCGTGCTCTACGAGCTGGTGATGGCGCAGCTCACCGGCGCCGATCCGCCGGCGCAGCGGCTCCTCCTTCCGCTCACCCTGGAGCTGACCGACGAGGAGCTCGATGCGGTGGAGGCTCACGGCGAGGAGCTGCGCCGAGTGGGCTTCGAGGCCGAGCCGTTCGGCGGCCGGGCCGTGGCGGTGCACGCGGTGCCCGCGCCGCATCCCAGGTTTGACGCGGAAGCGTGCTTCCGGGAGACCGTCGCCGACCTCGCGCGCGGGCGGTTCGGCGGGTGGGCCAACCGGCTCGAGCGATTCGCGGCGACCTACGCCTGCCGCGCCGCAGTGAAGGCGGGACAGCGGCTGGACCAGCGGGAGATGCGGGAGCTGCTGCTCCGCCTCTTCGCCACCGACCTGCCCCCGCACGACGTGCACGGCCGTTCCACGATCGTTCAATTGCCGCGAGAGGAGCTGGAGCGCCGCTTTGGGCGACGCTAAGGTCCCGGTGATCGTCGGACCGACGGCGGTGGGAAAGACGGCCGTCGCACTCGCGCTCGCGGCGCACTGGCCGATCGAAGTGATTTCGGCCGACTCCCGGCAGGTCTACCGGCGGCTCGACATCGGCACCGCCAAGCCGACCCGGAAGGAGCGCGCGCGGGTTCCCCATCACGGACTCGACCTGGTCGAGCCCGGCACCCGGTACAGCGCGGGGCGCTTCGCCCGCGACGCGGCGTCGTGGGTCGAGGAGGTGCGGAACCGGTCGAGGCTCCCGATCGTCGTGGGGGGAACCGGACTCTACGTTCGTGCCCTCGCGGAGGGGCTGTTTCACGAGCCGGAGCTCGACCCCGGCCACAGGCGGTCGCTCGACGCCTTCGCCGCTCGGCTGGAGCCGCTCGAGCTGCTTCGCTGGGCCGGGCGGCTCGATCCGGGGTTCAAGGGTGGCGGGCGCCAACGCGCGGCCCGGGCCATCGAGGTGGCGCTCCTCACCGGGTACCCGCTCACCCACTGGCAGGAAGCGGCGCGCTCAGGAGGCGCGGTCCAGCCATGGTACGTGGTGCTCACGGTGCCGCGGCCGGTCCTCCACCAGCGGATCGCGCGGCGGGCGGAGGAGATGGTGCGCCGGGGGCTGATCGAGGAGGTCGCCGCCGTGCTCGCGGAGGGCCACCCGCCCTCGGCGCCGGGGCTCGACGGCATCGGCATTCGCGAGGCGGTCGAGTACCTTCACGGCCGGCGCGAGCGA
>CAYPAE010000062.1:2786-8689 GCA_964408595.1 uncultured Gemmatimonadaceae bacterium
ACCTGCTATCCCACCTACGGCGGCTCCGGCGCCGTGGCCACCGAGCTGGGCCTCGAGCTCGCCCGCCGGGGCCACGAGGTGCACTTCATCACCTACGACTCGCCGTTCCGTCTCCGCGGCTACGCCGAGCGGGTCTACTTCCATCAGGTGGAGACCCGGATGGGGCGGTATCCGCTCTTCGACCACTTTCCCTACACCCTCGCGCTGGCCTCGAAGCAGCACGAGGTGGCGACGCGGGAAGGGCTCGACATCCTCCACGTCCACTACGCCATTCCCCATGCGACCACCGCCTTTCTGGCACGGGAGATGTTGCGGGGGGAGCGCGACCTTCGGGTGATCACCACGCTGCACGGCACCGACATCACGCTGGTGGGACAGGAGGCGAGCTTCTACGCCATCACCAAGTTCTCGATCGAGCGCTCGGACGCGGTGACGGCGGTGTCCTCCTATCTCCGGGACGAGACCTACCGCGCGTTCGGCTGCGTGAGCTGCGATCTCAAGGTGATTCCCAACTTCGTCAATCTGAACGAGTATCAACCGGGCGAGCCGACCGGGCGATTGGGACTGGCTCCGGACGGTCACAAGCTCATCACCCATGTCTCCAACTTCCGTGAGGTGAAGCGGGTGAAGGATGTCGTCCGGGTCTTCGCCCGGATCCAGCGCGCGATGCCCGCGACGCTGGTGATGATCGGGGACGGCCCCGAGCGGGTGGACGCCGAGAACGAGGTTCGCGAGCTGGGCGTGAGCCAGGACGTGAAGTTCCTCGGCCGGCTGGATACGGTGGCGTCGGTCCTCCAGGCCAGCGATCTTTTCGTCCTTCCCTCCCAGACCGAGTCGTTCGGCCTGGCCGCGCTGGAGGCGATGGCGTGCGGGTCGCCGGTGGTCGCCAGCCGTGCCGGCGGACTCCCCGAGGTGGTGGACGACGATGTGAACGGGATCCTCGAGCCGGTCGGCTCGGTGGAGGCGATGGGCCGCCGGGCGGTGGAGCTGCTGCGCGCCCCCGAGCGCCATGCCGCGATGCGCGGAGCGGCGATCGCGAAGGCCAGGGAATTTTCCGCCGACCGCATCGTGCCGATGTACGAGTCTCTCTACGAGGAGGTGATCCGGTGAGCCGCCGCCATGACGCCTGAGCTGTTCGCCAAAGCGGTCATCCTCGGCCTGGTCGAGGGAGCCACCGAGTTCATCCCCGTCTCCTCCACCGGCCACCTTATCGTGGTGAGCGACTGGCTCGGCCAGGTGGACGAGCGGGCCAAGACCTTCGACATCTTCATCCAGCTCGGCGCGATCCTCGCGATCGCCTGGCTCTACCGCGCCCGCCTCATTCGCGCGGCCGTCGGCGCCAGGCACGATCCGGCGAGCCGGCGCTTCTTCCTCAACCTCGCGATCGCGTTCCTGCCCGCGGCGGCGATCGGGTTCCTGATTCACAGCTGGATCAAGGAGCGGCTCTTCAACCCGACCGTCGTGGCCGTGGCCCTGGTGGTGGGCGGCATTGCTATCCTCCTCATCGAGCGGTGGAAGCCGCGGACCCGGTACCCGGAAGTCGCCGACGTTCCTCAGACGACGGCACTCGGCATCGGGCTCGCCCAGGTCCTGTCGCTCATTCCCGGCACCTCGCGATCGGGGGCCACGATCATGGGCGGGTACGCCCTCGGGCTGTCGCGGAGGGCGGCCACCGAGTTCTCCTTCTTCCTGGCCATCCCGGTCATGTTCGCGGCCACGCTCTACGATCTCATGAAGAGCGCCGGCGCGCTCTCGATGGCGGACGTACCGGTCTTCGCCACGGGGTTCGTGGTCTCGTTCATCTCCGCGCTGGTGGTGGTGAAGGCGTTCCTGGCCTATGTGTCGCACCACAGCTTCGCGGTCTTCGCCTGGTACCGCATCGCGTTCGGCGCAGTGCTGCTCTGGCTCACGCGCTGAGAGGCATGCCCCAGCTCATCCGGCTCCCCACCGCGGACTCGACGATGGATCTGCTGCACCGCCTCGCGGCCGAGGGGGCCGCAGCGGGGACGGTGGTCGTGGCTGGAGAACAAGCCGGCGGACGAGGATCGCGCGGCCGGGGCTGGCGGTCGCCTCGCGGCGGCCTCTGGCTGAGCGCGCTCTTCCGGCCTCAGGCCGCCGCCGGCGTCGAGCTCTTCGGACTTCGGATCGGACTGGCGGTGGCGGAAGCGATCGAAGCGCTGGGTCCCGGCGTGCCGGTCGACATCAAGTGGCCCAACGACCTCATGGTCCGCGACCGCAAGCTCGGCGGGATCCTGTGCGAGGCCCGGTGGCAGGGAGAGTCGCTCGCGTGGGTGGTGGCAGGGGTGGGGATCAACGTGGCCAATCCCATCCCGGAGGACCTCGTGGGCATCGCCACCGCATTGGACGAGCGATTGCCGGGGATCACTCCCGATCTGGTCGAGCCGGAGGTGACGGCGCGGCTCCGCGCGCTCGGTGCGCCTTCGGAGCGACTCGGACCCGCTGAGGTGTCCGGTTTGCGACACCGTGACTGGCTCTACGGCCGTCGCCTGCGCGCCCCGGCGCCAGGCACGGCCGCCGGCATCTCCGATGAGGGAGACCTCCTCGTCCGCTCCGACGGCGGCGCCACCCTCGCCGTCCGGGCGGGAACCGTCGAGTTGGCCGACCACTCCTCGAGGCCGTAGCTTCGAGCCATGCTCCTCGCCCTCGATATCGGCAATACCGAGATCACCGTGGGCCTCTTTCACGGCGACACGCTCGAGGCCCACTGGCGGCTCACCACCAACCCCGACCGCACCCCGGACGAATGGGCCAGCGCGATCGGCGGGTTCCTCATCCAGGCGGGGCACTCGCCCAACGAGGTGCGGGCGGTGTGCCTCGCGTCCGTCGCGCCGACGGTGACTCAGAGCGTGGTGGAAGGAGTCGCCACGACGACGGGCCGCACCGGCGTCGCGGTGCACGCCCAGTCCCCGCTTCCGGTGAAGCTGGACGTGGATGAGCCGCTGAGCGTCGGCGCGGATCGCATCGTCAACGTCCTCGCGGCGGTGGAGCTCTACCACGCCGATATCATCGTAGTGGATTTCGGCACCGCCACGACCTTCGACTGCATCACGGCCGATGCCCGCTTTCTCGGAGGGGTGATCATGCCCGGCCTTCGCACCGCGGCCGACCAACTCACCCGGCGCGCGGCCAAGCTCCCGGCCACCGAGCTGAAGGCTCCGTCGCGAGTCATCGGCCGCCGCACCGAGGAGTGCATTCAGGCCGGCGTGCTCTACGGAACCGCCGACGCCGTCGACGGCATCGTGCGGCGGATCCGGGCCGAGTGGCCCACCGGCCGATCGCCGCGGGTCGTGGCGACCGGCGGGCTCGCCCCCATCGTGGCATCTCTCACCACCTCCATCGAGCACACCCACCCGGACCTCACGCTCCAGGGTCTGCGGATCGCGGCCGGGCACCTCGGCCTCAGCTGGTGAGCCGGGCCCGCGAGGCGGGATACCGGCTGCTCGGGCCGCGCCTCGACTACCTCCTCCACCTCCGCCCCGTCGAATGGCCGATCATGGCGGCCCATACGGCGGTGGGATATCTCCTCGCGGTCGGTCTGGGCGGCGCGGCTGTTGGCGAGCGGCTGGGGCCCGCGCTCATCGGACTCGCCCTCTGGGTCGGATGCCTCAACGGCGGTACGCTCGCGCTCAACAGCGCGTTCGACCGGGACCAGGGCGACATCGCCTATCTGCGGAATCCCCCGCCGCCTCCCGCCCGGCTGGCGGCGTTTGCGCTGCTCCTGATGGCGGCGGGGCAGGTGGCGGCGCTCGCGCTCCCGCGCTCTTTCGGTGCCGCGTACGCCGTCTGCTTCGCGCTCTCGGTGCTGTACTCGGTGCCTCCGTTCCGGCTCAAGGCCGTCGCGGGGGCGGACTGGCTGATCAACATGGTGGGCTTCGGGACTCTCACGCCGTTCGCCGGATGGGCGGCGACCGGCCGCCCGCTCCAGACCACCGACGGCATGATCCTGCTCGCGTTCTGTCCGCTCTTCGCCGCCCTGTATCCGCTCACCCAGCTCTATCAGCTCGAGGAGGACGCCCGTCGTGGCGACCGGACGCTGGCTCTGATCCTGGGCGTACGGCGAAGCCTGGACGCGGCGCTGGTGGCCGCGACCGCGGCGTTTGCCCTCTTCGCCTGGGCCGGGATCCGGTCGGGTTGGTCCTCGCCGGCGTCCGGGGGCTGGCGCTGCGCGGGTCTCGGAGTCGCGCTGCTCGCCTGGCTCGCGGTGCTGGTCCCCTGGCGCGCGCTGGCCGGCCGGCTATCCCCCGCGCAGCACCAGCAACGGATGTACCGCGCACTCGCCGCCTGGGCTGTGACCGACCTCGCCGTCGTCCTGGCGTGGGGGACCTGACGCTCCCCTTGGCCGGTCCCGGCGCGACCCGGTATACTTCGGCCGACCTACCTCAACCGGAGACCGGATGGATTCCGCGGCCGAGCTGCACGGCGATCACGACGTGACCGACGTCCCCTCCATCGTGCGCGGGGCGGTGCTGCTCGGGCTCTTCGAGTCGGTGATGGTCCTGCTCCTCTCCATGGCGTCGCGCTTTCTTTCGGGCCCGCTCGAGACCGCCGTGCTCGCGGCGCTGCTGCTCCTGGGCGTTGCTCCCGTAATGCTCCTGCCGGGCCTATGGACCCGCGCGCGCACCATCGAGGGGATCGCCGGCGCCGCGGGGATCGGGCTGGGCGCGGCCTTCGTGTTTCTCCTGGTCGACGTCGTCCTCCTCCAGTACATCGGGACCTACACCAACCGCTGGTGGCAGATCGGCGGCAGCAACTGGTGGTACCACCCGGTCTGGTGGATGACAGGGACATTTCTTCCCTGGCTCGGCGCCTGGATCCTCGCGAATCAGGCCGAGCGGAACGGCCGGATCTCCGCTCCCGCGGCGTTCGGGACGGCGCTCGGTTTCGCGGTCGCCGCCGCGATCGCCGGGATCCTGATCGGGTTCCCCGGGGCAGACTGGAATCTCCCCACCTTCGGCATCGCGTTCCTCCCCGGGCTGGCGCTCGCTACGGCCCTCTCGGCGCTGGGAACCCCTCGCACCTGACTCGATGCGCTGGATACGGCTTCTCGTCCACATCTTCGGCTGGCTGCTCACACCGTTCCTGGCGTGGGCGGCTTCGTTTTTCGGGGCCGTGGGCGGCGCGCTGGTCGCGATGCGGATGGAGGATCCGGTCGAAGGGCTCGCGGTGACGGCGCTCTGCGGGGCGCTCACCGGATTCGCGGGGCTGATCGGCTGGCTGGAATACCTGCGGCGCTCGCCCGAGGTGCGGGAGGTGCTGGCGGTGACCGAGGACGGCACGCCCGACACCACCGAGATCCTGATCCCGGAGCCGGCGCCCGACCCCGCGAGGCATCCTCAGTGAGCCGACGGAGCGCCCTGGCCTGCGGAGTGTTGATTCAGACGCTCGCGTGCAATGCCCGAAGCGATGAAACGGCGAAGCCGGGAGCCGCCGCGGACGCGCCGGCTCCCGCCCCCGCCGATTCCCTGGTCGCGACCGCGCCAGGCGGCGTCGAGATTTGGTTCACGCTCGCCCGGGAGGGAGCGGCCGCCGACGGAACTCGCTGCACCGACCGGACGATCGAGATCCGGCGCGGTGACACCCGGGTCCGGGTTCCGCTCCTGTACACGGGCGCCGTCCCCGAGCTGGTGAACGACACCACCATCCGCGCCCGGCTCTCGAATCAGTGCGTCCCCGGCGACGCCTACCTGGTGGATCTGAGGAGCGGCCGACCGGTGCGGGAGCGATGATGGAGCGGTGCAGCCTCGGCCGGACCATGGCGGTCTTGAGCGTCGTGACGGCGCTTGGCGCGCTCCCCCTGTCGGCACAGGGAATCGACGGGCAGGTGGGCCGCTTCTACGAGGGCGGGGGGTGGGACGTCTACCGGCTCGGTGTCAGCCGACCGA
>CAYPAE010000063.1:0-8544 GCA_964408595.1 uncultured Gemmatimonadaceae bacterium
CACGGGGTTGTCAGGTGACACCGGTGACACGGTGACAGTCGATGGACTTCACGAGGGCGCTGTCGCCCCGAGCGCCCTGTCATCGGGATACTCGATAGACCTCGCGAAGGCATTGTCACCCTGAGCAAAGCGAAGGGGACCATTCCGGCGTCCGGCCCCTTCGCTGCGCTCAGGGTGACACACGGCCGCGTTCATCGAGCACCGTTTCGCGCAGCGACGCGTAGCTGATCGGCGAGTGGCGGGTCAGCCAGCGGTCCAGTGTGGCGGAGTGATCGCGAGTGCTGCGGGGGTGGGCGTAATCCTGCGGGTGGAAGGCGACCCTGGGGTACCGAGAGCGCCGCTGCAGGAGCCAGCGGCCCCGGGCCACGGCGACCGATCCCCACGCCCGCACCGGCGTCCGTGCGCTCCACCGCACGGCGGGAGAGGCGACCCGGCGGCCAGCCGGGAAGAGACGGATGGACCGCTCGTCCTCGCTGAACCCGAGCCCGGCATCGCGCACCGCGGCATGTCCATCCTCCCGGGCGAGCCAGGCGGGCGGGACGAAGCCCGCGGGCTCCAGACCGAGGGCACGGAAAGATCCGACCCCGCGATCGATCCGCTCGCGAGCCGCGCCGCGGTCCAAGGCCCGGAACTCCCCGCGATGGTGCCGCTCCCCGTGCAGGACGATCTCAGCGCCTCCCGAGGCCCGCTCGCGCAGCCAGCGCACGAAGCCGGGATGCCGCTCCAGCGGCCACTCGCCGTGCCAGTCGGGAACCACCAGCAGTGCCGGCGAGAGGCCGCGCGCGGCGCACATCTCCCACAGGCGCAGCACGCCCGCCTCGAGCGCCGGTGTGACGTCGTGGATGGAGACCAGCAGGCTCACCCGGAGAGCACCCGGCGGTAGGTCTGGAACAGGCGGTCGAACACCGCGTCCCAGCCGTGATGCTCCTCGGCGTAGCGCCGGCCGACACGGCCCAGCGCCGGGAGGTCCTCGCCCAGGAGGGCGACGGCCACTTCGGCCATGTGGGAGGCGTCGCCCGAGGCGTAGAGCCGGCCCGCCCCCGACCGGCCGACCGTCTCGGCCACGCCGCCCTGATCGGCGGAGAGGACCGGAACGCCGCTGGCGAGCGCCTCGAGCGCGGCGAGGCCGAAAGTCTCCGCTGAACCCGGGGCAACCAGGAGATCCACCGCGGCGTAGAGATCGGCGAGGAGATCGCGGTCGCGCTCGTAGGACAGCCAGACGGCGCGGGCTCCTCCCTTGCCCCGGCGCAGCGAGCGCGCGGCGGGACCGGCGCCGACCAACGCCAATCGCGCGCCGGTGCGCCGCTCGACTTCCAGCCATCCCGACAAGAGCAGGTCGAGATCCTTCTCCGCCGCGAGCCGCCCGACGTAGAGCGCGAGGGGCCCATCCGGGAGCCCGAACCGGCGCCGCGTCTCGGCGGCGCGGGCGCGGCGCGCGGGGTTGAAACGGTCGAGGTCCACGCCCAGCGGCACGTGCACCACGTTCTCGACGCCGGCGCTTTCCAGCTCCCGCGCCACCGCCCGGCAGGGCGCGATGGTGGCCTGCACCAGTCTTCCGAGCCGGCGGACGTAACGCCACGCCAGCGCGCTGGCGGTGAGCCGAGCCCACCCCGCCGCATGAGGCCGAGGCGCGATGATGCGGGGGAAATTGCTGTGGTAGAACCAGACCGCGGGCACGCTCAGCCCGCGGGTCGCGAGATGCACCAGCCAGGGCGCGCACCAGGCGCTGCCGACCTCGATCAGGTCGGGCCGCTCATGCGCGACGATCCGCGTGGTGGACCGGGTGGCCAGCATGAAGCGGTACGGCTTCTGGGTCGGGATCGACGGGCCATGAAGGCGGTAGCAGCGGACGCCTCCAGCCTCGAGGATCTCGTCGCGCGCGCCGGGGACGACCAGCACCTGCCGCAATGCGGGATCCCGCTGGACGTACTTCGCCTTCTCCAACAGGTACGTGCGCACCCCACCGGTGGTGTCCCCGAAGAACTCCGTGATGTCGAGCACCCCGACCGACGCGGCCGGCCGGAGCCGGGGCGGCAGGTCGATCCGCGCGATGTCGAGTGCGGCCGGCGTGGCGCCGGCAACCGGCTCGAGATCGAGGATTCCCGTCGCGGACCGGTCAGTCAGAGCAGTCCCCCAGCGGATAGATGGTGCCGCAGTTGGGACACGGGTTCTTGCAGCCCACGGCTCGGGTGGGAACGGGGAAGTTGCAGCGGTTGCAGGCGGAAAGGCGGGCAGGCGGGCGGGCGGGCCGGGCGGCGGCGGAACGCCGTCCGTCTCCCCAGAGTTCTCGGCTCTGCCCGCCTGCCCGCGAGCCCGCCTTCCCGCCTGCCATCACGCCCTCACGCTCCCGGTGATGAACGGATTGGTCAGCCGCTCGATGCCGATGGTGGTGTCGCGGCCGTGCCCGCCGTGGACGACGGTCGAGTCGGGGAGGGATAGGAACTGGGAGTGGATGGTGGACATCAGCGTCGCGAAGTCGCCACCGGGAAGGTCGGTGCGCCCGACCGAGCCGCTGAACAGGACGTCGCCCCCGAAGACCATCCCGTTGCCGGCGAAGCTCACGCTTCCCGGAGAGTGCCCCGGGGTGGAGCGGACCTCGAACTCGAAGCCGCCGACCCGGAGCCGGCCACCGGCCTCCAGCGCCACATCGGGCGGCGGCGGCACCTCGAGCTCCTTGCCGAGCCAGGCGCCGAACTGCGGCAACGCGTCATAGATCCGCCGGTCCAGCGGGTGCAGATGGATCGGCACTCCGGTGGCCCGTTTCACCGCGCCGACCCCGATGATGTGGTCCACGTGCGCGTGGGTGAGCCAGATGGCGCGCAGCGTCCAGGCCCGGGTGTCGAGCTCGGCGAGGAACATCGCGGGCTCCTCGCCGGGATCGATGATGACCGCCTCCCGGGTCCTGCGATCGGCCACGAGGTAGCAGTTCTGCGACAGCTGCCCGTTGGGCAGCGACACCACCTCGAGCTCAGACACCGACTTTGGCCTTCGCGACGGTGCGGGTCCGGCGCTCCGTCAGATACTTCTCGACCGCGATCGCCGCGGTGGTCGCGTCACCCACGGCGGTGGTGATCTGGCGGGTGAGCTGCGCGCGGACGTCGCCCGCGGCGAAGAGCCCGGGGATCGAGGTCATCATCCGCTCGTCGGTGATCATGTATCCCGCGGGATCATGCGCGAAGTGCTCTTTCACCAGACCGGTGTTGGGCCGGAACCCGATGAAGATGAAGGAGCCGGTCGCCGGCAGCGACGACGACTCTCCGGTTATCGTGTCCTCCAGCTCGACCGACTGGAGTCCTTTCGGCTCGCCCTTGAACTCGGTCACCTTCTTGTTCCAGATCACCTCGGCCTTCGGGTTCGCGAAGAGCCGCTCCTGCAGCATTTTCGAGGCCCGGAACTGGTCCCGCCGGTGCACGACGTGCACCTTGCTTGCGTAGCGGGTGAGGTAGTCCGCCTCCTCCACCGCGGCGTCGCCGCCGCCGATCACCGCGAGCGTCTCGCCCTTGAAGAAGGCGCCGTCGCAGACCGCGCAGTACGACACGCCGCGGCCGGCGTACTCCAACTCCCCCGGCACCTCCAGCTTCGTCGGAGTGCCGCCCGCGGTCAGAATCACGGCTGGAGCCTCGTAGATCGTGCCACTGGACGTGGCGACCTCGAAGGTCCCGTCGTCCCGCCGGGAAACCGACTCCACGTTCTCCTGCCGGAGGTCGGCCCCGAACTTGGCGGCGTGATCCGCCATCTTGGCCGCCAATTCCCGCCCGAGGATGTGCTCGAACCCGAGGT
This sequence comes from uncultured Gemmatimonadaceae bacterium, assembly GCA_964408595.1. Classification (GTDB taxonomy): domain Bacteria; phylum Gemmatimonadota; class Gemmatimonadetes; order Gemmatimonadales; family GWC2-71-9; genus CAVVWJ01. Next base: position 3,781 of record CAYPAE010000063.1, read on the forward strand.
AGTCGTCGATCCATTCGGTGTTGAGCAGCTCGCCGCCCGGCACGCCTCGCTCCAGCATCACCGAGTCCAGCATCCCCCGGCCGGCGTACAGCGCGGCGCAAAGTCCGGCCGGACCCGCGCCTACAATGACGAGATCGTGCTCCTCCCTACGGCTCATACAGCTCCCCCGAAACGGTTGATGCCGATCCGGCGCCCCGCCCTGCGGCGGAACCGCCCCGATCGATTTCGTTGCCCAAATATAGAACGCACCGGGGTTCCCGGGTGTTCAGCTAGGCAGCGGGGCAGCGGGGCTCGACAGCGGGGCGGCGGGGCTCGACAGCGGGGCGGCGGGGCAGCAGGGCAGCGGGGCAGCGCCAGCACACCCGCGGTGCTCATGTTGAGGAGCGAACCGCCCCGCTGCCCCGCCGTCCCGCTGCCCCGCCGCCGAGGTGCAACATGCTGACGGCGCCGTGACAGCCGGAAACGGTGCCCACGACCACGTCCACCTCTCCCGGCCGCGCCCCGGCCTCGGCGACCAGCCGGTCTCCATCGAGCACCGCCGCCACATCGAACATGCCGACGCCGAAAACCCGGTGGCGGCAGACGAAGAGCGCCGGCCCCGCGGTCGGGGTCGAGCGGTCCAGCCGGACGGTGAGCCGCTCCATCGCGTCGCTCATCTCCCAGGTTCTCGGCGCCCGGGTCACCGGGCAGATGGCGGGCTCGACGCAGTGGGTGGGACAGAGCCAGTCGGCGAAGGAGACGTAGCGGGTGCCGTCGGGGGCCGCGGAATCGTACGGGGTGCCGATCGGCGCGGTGAGCGGCCGCTGCTCGACCGCCCGGCCGGGCCAGCGGGCATGGGCCCGGCGCACCAGCCACTGGTACATCAGATGGGGCATCAGCGGGGAGGGAACGATCGCATCGCCAGGCTCCGCGGCACCCGGAATGCGGGGCTGGTCGAGCCAGCCGTCGAAGAACCCGCCCCACTCCGCGACCACCAGCTCGCGGTCGGCGGCGGCGCCGATCTCGACCGTGAAGCGGCAGCGGGGATCGCGGTCCACCACCAGCAGCCGCCGGTAGCGGACCTTGCCGCGCTCCTGCGCGCGGATCATCTGCCCGGCGTAGAAGGTGCCATAGCACCCGCCGCCGACGATCGCGACGTCGCGAAGCTCGACCCTATCGGAGAAGACGTCCGCCATCCACGGTCAGCACTTCGCCGGTGACGAAGTCGCCGCTTTCGAGGAGATAGAGCAGCGCGGACACCACGTCTCCCGGGCTGCCGAGGCGGCCCAGCGGCGTGGCCTTGGCGAGCCGGCCGCGCTCTTCGGCGTCGTATTCCTCGGGCACCAGCACGGCGCCGGGCGCGATCGCGTTGACGGTGACCTCGGGCGCGAGCGACCGGGCCAGGACCTTGGTCAGCATCACCACACCGGCCTTGCTCACCGAGTGGGCCGCGAAGCCGGGCCACGGCTGGAGGCCCGCGAGATCGGCGAGATTCACCACCTTGCCCCGCGCGGCGCGAAGCGCCGGTGCCGCGCCTTGAGTGCAGAAGAAGAGGGAGCGGAGGTTGAGGGCCAGGATGGCGTCGTACTGCTCCGGTGTCGTCTCCTCGAAGCCGAGCCGGCGCATCACGGCCGCCGAGTTCACCAGCACGTCGAGCCGGCCGAACGCGTCCACCACCCGGCCCGGAAGCGCACGGGCCGCCCCGGCGTCCGAGAGATCGGCGGCGAAGCACTCGGCGCGCCCACCGGCCGCCGCCACGTCGTCGCGGAGCGCCCCCGCGCCTTCCGCCGAGGCATGATGGTGGATGGCGAGCGTCATGCCCCGGCCCGCGAGCGCCCGCGCCATGTCCTGCCCGACGCGGCGGCCGGCCCCGGTGACCAGCGCGACCCGCCCCCGCAGCTCCATCAGAGCTTGCCGGAAGCGGCCGGAGCGATCGGGAGAATGTGCCCGGTGACCGCGGACGCCTCGGGGCTGGCGAGCGAGAGGACGCCGTCGGTGATGTCGCGCAGCTCCACGTACGCGGCCCCCTCACCGGCGGTCGCGACGTTGTCGCTGGTACGGACCATCCCAGGCGCGACCGCGTTCACCCTGATCTTCCGGTCGCGCAGCTCGAGGGCGAGGCTCTGGGTGAAGCCGGCGACCGCCGCCTTGGCCGCGCTGTACACCGCCATCGGCGCCTGCGGCTGGAAATAGGCGATCGAGGCGAAATTGACGATGCAGCCCTGGGTGCGGCTCAACGCCTCGACCGCCGCCTGCGACACCATCACGGTCGTCTTGAGGTTGATCGCGACTTCACGGTCGAAGTCGGCCACGGAGAGCTTCTCGATCGGCCCGAAGGTGGTGAGTCCGCCGGCGACGTTGACGACCACGTCGAGTCGTCCGAAATGGCGGAGCGCCATCTCGACGGCGAGGGCGGCGATGTCCCGCTGGGTGAGATCGCCGGCGCAGGGCCGGGCGTCCACGCCGAGTGAGGCGAACTCGCGTACCCGCTCGGCTACGCCCACCGCGTTCAGGTCGCAGGCGATGATCTTGGCACCCGCCTGCCCGAACGCGAGCGCGACCGCGTTGCCGATCTGCCCGGCGCGTCCCACCCCGGTCACCAGGGCCACCTTGCCGCCGAAATCGAATCGCGTGGAATTCATGCAGCCTCGAAGTGAACGGTCAGGGCGCCGCGGCCGTGGGGAGCTCGGCGCGGAGCCGGTCCAGGCGCTCGAGCCATTCCATGGGCACTTCCTGGGACCCGAGCGCGCCCTGGCTCTCGCCGGGCTCCGGATCGCCGTGCCAGTCGCTCCCGCCGGTGCGCAGCAGCCCCAGTCGAAGAGAGATGTCGGTCAGGCGGGACCGCACGTCGGGGTCGTGGCTGGGGTGGCGGGTCTCGATCGCATCCAGGCCCTCGTGCTTCAGCCGCTCCAGGAAGGAACGGGTGCCCCGATCCTTCAGGTGCGCCACCGAGACGATCCCCCTCACCGAATGGACCAGCTCCGTGACCTCTCCGAAGGAGGGCAGCACCTTCTCGACGAACGCCGGGCGCCCGCGGCCGATGTACCGGTCGAAGGCCTCCGACATGCCGAGCGCGCCGCCGCCGCGGACGAGCGCGCGCGCCACGTGCGGCCGGCCGACAGCGCCGCCGCGGGCCTGGCGCAGGACGTCGTCGAAGTCGAGCGCCACGCCCATTCCCTGCAGCCGGTCCACCATGGCGCGCGCGCGCCGCATGCGATCGGCCCGGCAGCGCTCGAGAAACACCTCGAGGGGAGCGGAATCGGTGGGGAGGAAATACCCGAGCACGTGCATCTCGCCCCACGGCGCGGAGGTGGAGAACTCGCAGCCGGAGACCACGCGCACGCCCAGCCGCTCGCCGGCGGCGACCGCAGCGGGAACCCCCGCGAGCGTGTCGTGATCGGTGAGAGAGATCGCGCCGAGCCGCGCCGCCGACGCCCGCTCCACCACCGCCTCCGGCGCCAGGCTCCCGTCCGACGCGGTCGAGTGGACGTGGAGATCGACGATCGAGCCGGCAGGCGGTGCCTGACCGGAGCGGGTCAGCGCCGGTAGCCCAGCTCGGGTGCCGTCCAGGCCGGCTGCGAGTGCGCCAGCAGGTCCGCCAATTCCTTGTCGCTCAACTCGCCGAGCGACAATTCCCGGCTCTTGGCGCCGAGCGGCGAGTAGCGCACGACGCGCCGCTCGCGTTCGGGACCTGTGCCCCTGGTGAACACGAGGCCGAACTCGTCCTTGGTGTACTGCGTGGACCGGCCGCTCACGGCGACTTCCCACCGCTCGCCGTCCACGTCGATGATGCGTCTGGGCATCTACCTGACCTCCTCCCAAAGCTCCCACGCGCCGGGTTCGTATTCGGCCACGGCGCGAATCCTCTCCTCCAGCCCTCGCTCGTCCTCCGGACGCTGCGCGATCGCCCGATGCGTCTCCCGGCTCCGACTCTCGCTGAACTCCAGGAACGAGCCCGCGTCGTCCGGCCGCCGGAACACCCACAGGTGCCAACCGCGGCCCTCGGCGAGCCGGGCCAGCTCCCCCACTGCCGCAAGGTACTCCGTTTCCGACCCGGGCCGCACTCTCGCCCGCGACACGGTGAGGGTGCGCGCCATCTCAGACCGCGGCCTCGGGGAACTCCTGGAGCGTCTTCTTCAACTCGGCCATGAACCGGTCGGCGTCGGCGCCGTCCACGATCCGGTGATCGAACGCGAGCGACAGCATCCCCTTGGTGCGCACCCCGATGGAGTCGGTGCCGTCCACCGTGATCACGGCGGGCTGCTTCTCGATCGAGCCGACGCAGAGGATCGCGGCCTGCGGCTGGTTGATGATCGGCGTGCCGATCACCGACCCGAACACGCCGGGATTGGTGATGGTGAACGTCCCCTTCTGGACTTCGTCGGGACTCAGCTTCTTGGCCCGGGCCCGCTCGCCGAGATCGTTGATCGCCCGCGCGAGACCGAGCAGCGCCAGCTCGTCGGCGTGCTTGATGACCGGAACGATGAGCCCCCAGTCCAGCGCGACCGCGATGCCGAGGTTGATGTCGCGGCGCAGGATGGTGCTCTCGCCCGAGACCGCGGCGTTGAGCGGCGGGTGCTTTCTCAGGGCGTCCGCGGCGGCCTTGGCGATGAAGGCGAGGAAGGTGAGGTTCACCCCCCGGTCGGCGTATTCCTGCTTCTTCTTCGCCCGAAGCTGCGCCACGCGGGTGTAGTCGATCTCGAAGATGGTGTTGACGTGCGGCGATACCCGCCGCGACATCACCATGTGCTCCGCGGTGAGCTTCCGGATCCGGCTCCACGGCTC
>CAYPAE010000064.1:0-3788 GCA_964408595.1 uncultured Gemmatimonadaceae bacterium
CCGTACGACATGATGTTGTTGTACACCTGATCGTCCCGGAGGCAGAGCGAGCGCTGCATCGTCTCGGCGATCCGCAGGTTCGCCTGGTGGGCCACGAGCAGCTTCAGATCCGCGGTGGTGCGGCCGCTGGCGTCGAGCACCGCACGGACCGACTCGGGCATCCGGACTACGGCGTGGCGGAAGACCTCCTTGCCGTCCATCTCGAGGTACTGGCGCCCGGCCTCGATGTGCTCGACCGACACCCTCGGGTGATACATGGATCCCGGGCTGTCCACCCAGAGCTTTTCGGCGTGGGCGCCCTCGGAGTGGAGATCGAAGGCCAGAATCCCCTGGTCCTCGCGCTCGGTCGGGCCCACCACCACGGCCCCGGCACCGTCGGCGAAGATGACCGAGACGTGCCGCTCCTCGGTCGCCATCAGCATCCCGGTGGACTGCACCTCCCCGCCCACCACCAGCACCCGGCGATACTGCCCGGTTCGCACCCAGCCGTCGGCCACCGAGAGCCCGTAGACGAACCCGCTGCACTGGGTGCGAATATCGATCGCCGGAATCGTCCCGACGCCCAGCGCCCGCTGGAGAAACACCCCGTTCCCCGGGGCGAAATGGTCCGGGGTCGACGTGGCGTAGACGATGGCGTCGATGGACGAGGGGGACACGTCCGCCATCTCGAGCGCGCGCCTGGTCGCGGTGAGCGCGAGGTCCACGCCGGTCTCCCCTTCGCGCACCCAGCGGCGCTCCTGGATGCCGGTCCGGGTCCGGATCCACTCGTCGGTTGTGTCCATCATCTGGGAGAGGTCGTCGTTGGTCACGACGCGGTCGGGCACGGCGAAGCCGGTGCCGAGGAAGCGGGTGCGAGACATGGTACCCAATGTACTCGGAGCGGAACGGTTGTCAGGGTGAGGGCAGATACCGGGTCCTTCCCACCACCCACAGAGCCCAGATCCAGGCCAGCCACGCCAACGTCATCTCCCATCCCATGCCCCGCCAGGTCTCCCACACGACCGCGATGGGGGTGAGCCAGCGTGGCCACCAGGCGTCGGGCCGAAGGCGATGGCGCTCCACCACGGTCACCGCGGGGAACCCTGCCTGTAGCGCGTCGATGATCCCGGCGCAGAGCCGCTCGGGTGCCTCGCGCCAGCCGGGGACGTCGACCAGGCTCCAGACCATGCTGGTGGCACCCCAGCCGTGGTGGTCGCTCACCCCCACCACGAATTTTCCGGTGCGTCTGGCGAGGTCGATCACGGTGTCCCGCCGCGCCCGGGTCAGCTGGTTCGCCTTGGGCGAGGCGTTGACGATCTCGAAGCCGTCGAGTCCCGCGTCCACCAGCGAGTCGAGCCGGCCCCAGTGGTTGCGCTCGTATTCCGGGATGGACGCGACGGACAGGGCGCCATAGGCCGTATCGGCGTCGGCCAGCAGCTGGCGGAGCCCCGACCAGTCCCGCCGGTATGGTCCGCGCACCGAATCCAGCTCGCCCCCCAGCAGCACGATGTGCGCCCGCCAGGCGCTCACCTCGAGGCCGCGGCACAGGGCCACCGGTGCGTCGGTCGGCACCAGCCCCGCGGTGGTGTTGTGGTCGGTGACGAAGACGGCATCGAATCCCGCCCGTTGGTGCCAGGCGAGATTCTTCTTCGTGTCGAAGCCACCCATCGCCGTGCCGCGCACGTCGTGCGACGCGTTGGTGTGGCTATGGAAGTCCACCGCCGCAATCTCGCCCTTCGTGTCCCCGAGCCTGACCATCGGCCGGTGCGAGATGAGCCCGCCCGCGACGAACGCCGCCAGCGCCACGAGCGCTCCCCCGAGCGCCCGGCCTTCCCCCCCCAGACTGAACCGGCGGCGCAGGATCAGCCGCAGAACTCTCCAGACGCCGTACAGCAGCGCCAGCCCGATCAGGAAACCCTGGAGCCGGCTGATGCTGAGCATCGCGACGCCGTCCCATAGGGAATAGACCGGGGCCAGCACCACGTACGAGGGTGGAGCGGTGAGATGCAGTACCGGCGGGAGGGGCCCGCCTAGCGGGTCGGAGAGCGATGGGGCCGCGAGAACGCGCGCCGCCAGCAGCCCCAGCGTCAGCCCGACCGGCAGGGGGAGGCTAGACTCCCGCGAGCCAGGGATAGCCCTGGTCCTCCCAGTATCCGCCGTGTCGCTCCCGGGTGAAGGTCATGGTGGTGACGTACTTGGTGAGCTTGTAGCCGAGCTTGACGGGTGAGTAGAGCCGGAGCGGCGCGCCCCGCTCGCGGGTGAGCGGACGATCGTTGTACGCGTAGGCCAGGATGGTCTGTGGATGCATCGCGCTGGTGAGGTCCCAGCCGTTGGAGTAGCCGCTGTCGAACGAGTCGAACCGGAGGTACCGCGCCTCCGGCAGCGGCCGCACCAGCTCGGCGACGACCGATACGGGCACCCCGGTCCAAGTCCCGATCGCTGTCCACCCCTCGACGCAGTGGTGCTTCACGGTGTAGGAGACACGGGGCAGTCCTCCCAGCATCTCGAGCGTGAGCCGCGTCGGCGACCGGACCAGTCCATCCACCTCGAGCTCCCAGCCGGACGGAGGATCGGGGTAGACCCGCTTCTGATTGTAGGTGATCGAGTACGCGGGAAAGAGACGCTCCGCCGTGCGGGCGGAGACCGGATACGCCGGCGCGAGCCGGGAGCGGGAGAGAAAGATCTTCTCGCCCACCCAGTCGTTGATCCGCCCGAAGGCCCGCAGCCGGGGCTCCAGGATCGCCCCTCCGTCCCAGCCGCACGCGGCCACCAGCGACGCCGGTCCGGCCGCGATGCCGAGCCGGAGGAAGTCCCGGCGGCTCACTCCGCCCCGCTCAGTCATGGCTCGGGAACCTCCCGCGGTACCAGCCGGTGATCATCGCCCGGAGCGACGCCGGGTCCACCAGGAGCACCAGCACCACGTGCAGCAGGGTGAACCCGACGAAGATCCACACCGTCACGAAGTGCCAGTAGCGGGCGAGCTCGTACCCGCCGAACAGCGCCGTCAGCCAGGAGAGCTGGACCGGCTTGTAGATCGCGAAGCCGCTCAACACCGAAATTGCGCCCAGTACCACGATTCCGGTATAGGCGGCCTTTTGAAGGGCGTTGTGCTTCCCCTGCGGCGGGTGCTCCCGCCTGAGCCGCAGGTAGTAGAGCTGCATGTCGATCGCGGGCCGCACGTCGCGGGGACGGAAGAGGAGCGGGCGCCACTCGCCGGAGAACGCGAGGAACGCGAGGTAGACGACCCCGGTGATGACGAACGGCCAGGCCAGGGCGAAGTGCCAGTTCAGCCCGCCCGCGAGCCAGCCGCCGAGCCGGGCCCACTCCGGGAAGCTCTCGCCGGCCCAGGGATTGGGGACGGGGTAGGGGGCGCCGCGCGGCCCGAAATGGGGGAACGCCGCGTAGATCTGGAGTCCGCTCGCGACCATGCCGACCAGGAAGATCGCGTTGAGCCAGTGCGCCAGCCGCACGAGCCCGTGGTGCCGCTTGACCGGCGGGCGGTCGGCCACGGTACTCGCGCTCATGCTACTCGTACCTCAGCGCGACGATCGGATCGAGCCGGGCGGCCCGGCGCGCGGGCCAGATCCCGAAGAAGAGCCCCACCAGCGCGCTGAATCCGAACGCCACCCCCACCGCCATCGGCGAGATCAGCGTGTTCCACTGCATGATCCGGGAGAGCGCCATCGCGGTGCCGATCCCGACCAGGACCCCGAGGAGCCCGCCGACCAGGCAGAGCGCCAGCGCCTCGACCAGGAACTGCAGCATGATGTTCCTGCGGGTAGCGCCGAGCGCCTTGCGCACGCCGATCT